>CAKUDT010000055.1 GCA_934645125.1 uncultured Eggerthellaceae bacterium | reverse complement strand
CTTCTGAACTGCGTAAACTTTGAAACGCTTATTGCGACGAAAGCCGCGCGCGTTTGCATGGCGGCCGAAGCCCCCGTGGCGGAGTTTGGCTTGCGTCGTGCGCAGGGCGCTGCGGGCGGCGTGTGGGCTTCCCGCGCAGCGGTGGTAGGCGGATGCGCTTCTACCTCGAACGTGCTGGCGGGTAAGCTGTTCGATCTTCCTGTTTCGGGCACGCACGCTCATTCCTGGGTCATGTCGTTTCCCGATGAGCTGAGCGCGTTTCGTGCGTATGCGAAAGCGTTCCCCACGAATTGCGTGTTGCTTGTTGACACGTACGATGTGGCGCAGGGCATTAAAAACGCCATTACGGTGGGCCTTGAAATGCGCGAACGTGGCGAAAAACTTACGGGCATCCGCATTGACTCGGGCGATCTTTCGTGGCTGGCAAAAATGGCACGCACGATGCTTGATGAAGCGGGCTTGACCGATTGCGGCATTGTTCTTTCCAATGACCTGGACGAATATACCATTCGCTCTATCCGCGACGAAGGCGCGCAGGTCATGTCGTGGGGCGTGGGCACGAAACTTGCCACGGCTTACGATCAGCCTTCCCTTGGTGGCGTGTACAAACTCTCTGCCACGCGCGAAAACGGTGAATCGGCATGGATCGATCATGTGAAAATCAGCGAATCCTCCGCGAAGTTGACCACGCCGGGCGTTTTGAACGTGCGTCGCTACTATTTTGAGGATGGTCACATTGCCGGCGACATGGTGTTCGATACGAACGCCGCCGTGAATGAAGGCGAAGTTATCGTTGACCCCATGGACGGTCTGCGCCGCAAGGATCTTTCTGGAAAAACGTGGCGCGAGCTGCTTATTCCGTTGGCGCGCGCGGGAAAAACCGTGCTTTCCGACGAATTCCGCAGCGCCAAGGCGGCGCAAGCGCGTACGAAGCAAGGGCTGGCAACGCTTGATGAAAGCCAGAAGCGCACGTTGAACCCGCATACGTATCCCGTGGGACTCGATAAGGATTTGTTTGACCGCCGTCGCGACCTGGTTGCGCAGCTGCGCGGCATTTCCCGCTAAAAGGAGGATCTTATGGCTGCAAAGTGCAATTTGATCATCGATTCATGCTGCGACCTTCCCCCGCAGCTTGCTGAAGCCGAAGGCGTTAAGCTTTTGAATTTCCCGTACCTGATGAACGGCTCGGAATGCTTTGACGATCTGTTCAAAACGGGTTCGGCGCACAGCTTCTACGAGCAAATGCGTCAAGGCGTTATGCCTTCTACGGCACAGATTCCCTATCTGACAATCCGGGATGCGTGGCGCGAAGCGGCGCAAAGCGGCATCCCCACCGTTTACTTGAGCTTTTCAAGCAAGCTTTCGGGTACGTACAACACGGCTTTAACGCTTCTAGAGGAAACGAAGGAAGAGTTCCCTGATGCAGAGTTGTACCTGGTAGATACGGCATTGGCATCGGTTGCCGAGGGCTTTTTGATTCACGAGGCGTTTCGTCAGCGCAATTTGGGACTTTCTGCGGAAGAACTGGCGAAATGGGCCGATGAGGCAAAATACTACGTGCGCTGCATCTTTATGGTAGACGACTTGGAGGCGTTGCGTCGTGGTGGACGCATTCCCGCGGCAGTGGCAAATCTGGGCGCAAAGCTTGATGTGAAAGTGCTCCTGAGCTTTGACCTGGACGGCTCCCTTGCGCTTACGAGCGTTGCGCGCGGTCGCAAGAAGGGCATGAAAGCCATGGTTGAGGCGTTCGCGAAAGACGCCGATACGTCTGAAAACGTGATTACGCTGCTTGCCGGCCACGCCGATTGTCCGAAGGATTTCGAAAAGCTGTGCGACATGGTGCGAAAAACAAAGCTTGAGACGAATATCATTGAATGCAACATTGGCCCGGTAATCGGCAGCCACGTTGGTCCCGATATGATGGCACTTGTTTTCTGGGGCGATGATCGCCGTAGCGGCATGAAGCTTGCCGATCGCATTGCAAAGAAAGTGAAAAATAACTAATGGCTGAGCAATTTTACTTCAACGGAAACGCGGCACTTGGCAATGCGCTTGAGAAGTGCCTGGTAGAAGCTGGTTTTTCGCGCACCTCTGCTCTTGCAGATGCTGATTACGTGTTCAGTTATCATCCACTGCTTTCGCAGTTGGAGGATGCGTATTTCGATGCAAAGGGTTATTTGTCGCAGGCAAAGAAAGGCGCGTGTCTTATTGATTTGAGTCCCGCGACCCCCGAGCTGGTGCGCGAGATTTCCGCGATTAGCAGCACAAGCGGGCTGTTCTATGTGGAGGCTCCTCTTTCCGTGGCCGATACAACGCTTGATGACGCTTTTGCGCAGCAATCGAACTTGAGCTGCTGCGTTGCGGGCGACAAGCCCGACATTGCGAAAGCTCAGAAGATTCTGAAGCATTTTGTGGGTACGATTCGCGTGACGGGCGAGCCGGGATCGGCGCAGCTGGCGCACGCTGTGTGGACGCTTCAGCACACGGCGCAGCTGTTCGCCGCTATTGAAGCCGAGGCGTTATATCGTGCGTTCCTGCGCATTCCCACCACGGCTGCTGCGGCGTCTGCTGCGGGTGCGAGTCCTGCAGGTGATTCAGAAGCCGCTATTGCGCAGGCTGTTGCCCAGAAGCATTTCGCGGGAACGTATACCGTTGAGATGTTCATGGCCGATCTTTCTGCTGCACTTACGGCAGCGGAAGAAGCCGATTTGAGCCTTCCTCAGGCGGAAGCATGCATGAATTTGCTTGAACTTCTTGCGATTATCGGCGGTTCGGATTTGTCTCCTGTTTCGCTAGCGCTTATTTATGACGAAGAAGAAGCTGCTGCGACCTGCGGACTTGATTGGTCGCGTACGCAGGAATACACGCAGGAGCTGGGCGCGCACGAGCATCATCATGGCGATGCCGGTCATGCACATGGTTCGGCGGATGATGATCTCGCTGACTCTTACGATGATGAATTCGATGCTGAGCTTGACAGCTTCAACGGCTTCGACGATTCTGCGGGTGCTGTGGACAGCGACTTCGATGATTTCGATAACGCCGATGATGACGACGATGACTTCGGCGGTTACGCGGATTTGCTCGACCGTTAGATGACCAGGGGATATGACGTCCTTTACTGAAAATAGGGACAATGCGGTCCAAAACAACAAGAATCAAGCCTGCCTCGAAACATCGTGGCAGGCTTTGCTTCCTTTCGCATGTGAATGGTGCCCTCGGAAGTGTGGTGCGAATCGTGCAATGGGAGAAAAAGGTTTTTGCGGAGCCGATGATACGATGCGCGTTGCGCGCGCGGCGCTGCATTTTTGGGAAGAGCCGCCGCTGTCAGGTGAGGCGGGAAGTGGCGCGGTGTTTTTCAGTGGCTGCCCGCTGCGTTGCTGTTTTTGCCAGAATGCCGTGATAGCTGCAGATCAAGTGGGCAAAGAGATTTCGCCTGGGCGTTTGGAGGAGATCTTTTTTGAATTGCGCGACCAAGGAGCGCTCAATATCAACTTAGTGACACCGACACATTATGCGCCGCTTATCGCTCATGTGGCTCTTCAGGCGCGCAAACATGGCTTTGACCTGCCGTTTGTTTGGAACACATCGGGGTACGAAACGGTGGATACGTTGCATGAAATCGCTCCCGTTGCTGATGTCTTTCTGGCTGACTTCAAGTACGTAGACTCCAAGCTTGCGCGTAATTTTTCGCACGCGGCGGATTACCCGGCGGTCGCTTTAGATGCGCTTGATACTATGGTTGAAATTGCGGGCGAGCCGTGTTTCGATGAGTATCACGGTCAGCTACGCATGACGCATGGCGTGGTGGTGCGTCATTTGCTGTTGCCGGGACACGTGGACAAATCGTGCGCTGCAGTGAAGCTGCTGCATGAACGTTATGGCAACAAGGTGCTGTTATCCCTGATGAATCAATACACGCCCGTTCTTGATGTGTCAAGCGTTGCCGCACGGAAATACCCCGAGTTATTGCGTGCGCCTTCCTCAGAAGAGTACGAGCAGCTGCTTGACTTCGCTGATTCGCTGGGTATTGAGGATTATTTCTGGCAAGAGGGCGGCGCTATTGACGAGAGTTTCATTCCCGCGTTTGATTTTACGGGCGTGTAGCTCACTTGCAAAAAAAAAGAGGGAGCACCGAGTGGAAAAGCACCCGACACTCCCTGAATCATAAACTTGCAACTAGGTCAGCCGTGCATATCACATCTAATGCGAACGCATATTTACACGCTGATGCTGCCGCTGAAGCGGTATTTTCGCGTGTCGCTGGGAACAGCAGTGGGGTAGTTGCCGTCGAAGCAAGCGGTGCAGTATCCTTTTTCGGGCGCATCGCCCAACAGGCGTTTTACGGAGTCAACGCTCAAGTACCCTACGCTATCGGCGCCAATGATCGCGGCGATTTCTTCCCATTCGCGCCCTACAGCAATAAGGTTCTCACGGGAATCTACATCGGTACCGTAATAGCAGGGATTCAAGAACGCGGGCGATGAACTGCGGAAATGAATTTCTTTTGCACCGGCATCGCGCAAGCTTTTCACAATGCGACGCGCCGTGGTGCCGCGCACAATGGAGTCATCGATGAGTATCACGCGCTTGCCGGCAACGGAGCTCTTAATGGGGTTCAGCTTCAGGTTCACTTTTTTCTCGCGGTTGCCTTGACCGGGTGCGATGAACGTACGTGCAATGTACTTATTTTTCACGAAACCGATTTCATAAGGAATGCCTGAAGCGCGCGAATAACCGAGCGCCGCATCTAATCCCGAATCAGGAACGCCGATAACAACATCGGCCTGAGCAGGACATTCCTGTGCCAAGAATTCTCCCGCTTTGACACGAGCTTCGTGCACCGTAACGCCATCAAGCAGGGAATCGGGACGCGCGAAATAGACTGCCTCGAACACGCAGAAGGAGCGCGGCTCTTTCTTGCAATGATCGGTTAAGCTGCGAATGCCTTCCTTGCTGAACACCATGACTTCGCCAGGTTCGATTTCACGCACATAGGTGGCGCCCACAGCATCAAGCGCGCAGCTTTCCGAAGCCACAACATAGCCGCCTTCGGGCAGCGTGCCGTAGCACAGCGGACGAAAGCCCTGCTCATCGCGCAATGCAATAAGCTTCGTGGGCGACATGATAACCAGCGAATAAGCTCCTTGGATTTTATTCATGGCACGGCTGGCGGCTTCTTCGATAGAAGGTGCTGTCAAGCGCTCGCGGGTGATCAGATACGATATGACCTCGGTGTCCGATGTGGTGTGGAAAATAGATCCTGTTTCTTCCAACGCGCTGCGCACTTCAAGCGCGTTCGTCAAGTTTCCGTTGTGCGCAAGGGCGGTATGTCCCTTCATGTGATTCACCACAATGGGTTGTACGTTATTCAGCTCGTTTCCGCCGGTGGTGCCGTATCGCGCGTGACCAATGGCAATGGAACCGTTGCCCAGCTGCGCAAGCGTTTCGGGTGGGAATACATCGTTGACCAGGCCCAATCCCTTGTGGACCGAGAACAGGCCATCCTTGTTCACGACAATGCCGCACGACTCCTGACCGCGATGTTGCAGTGCCGTAAGCCCTGCAAATACATAATCGGCCAAGGGTTGTTCGGTGGGCGTGTAAATGCCGAACACGCCGCATTCTTCATGGAGCATATCAGTAGTACCTTTCGTAATGTTAAAAAGGGACGGGGACTTTTTAACATTTTTAACCCGTCCAGGTGTGCAAGATGCCTTAGGTGAAAATAGGTGAAAAAGACCCCGTCACTTTTTCACCTTTTGGCACAGGCGAGCAAGGCGGCGCGCTGCTTCCTGAGTCTTTTCGGGGGTGTTGAATGCCGTCAAGCGGAAGTAGCCTTCGCCGCAATCGCCAAAGCCGCTACCAGGCGTTCCCACTACCTGCTCTTCAGTAAGCAAACGATCGAAGAAATCCCAGCTTGAAAGCTCACCCGGACAACACATCCACACGTAGGGGGCATTCTTGCCGCCGCAGTACCACACACCTGCTTCATCGAGTGCTTCCATGAGCACGCGCGCATTTTGCTGGTAGATTGCACTGTTCTCACGGCATTGTTCTTGTCCTTCGGGCGAAAGCGCGGCCGCTGCTGCGCGTTGCAGCACGTACGAAATGCCGTTCGTTTTCGTGGTGCGATTGCGCACCCACAGCGCGTTCAGGTTTACGTTCTCACGCTTGAGAGCCTGCGGAACAATGGTGTAGCCGCAGCGTGTGCCGGTAAACCCAGCAGTCTTGCTGAACGAGCACACCTCAATAGCGCATTCCTTTGCGCCTTCAATCTCGTAGATGGAATGGGGGATAGCGGGGTCTTGGATGAATGCCTCGTAAGCAGCATCGAAGATAATGACTGCTTGCTTTTCCTGCGCCCAGGCTACCCAAGCGGCCAGTTTCTCACGGGAATACACGGCACCCGTGGGGTTGTTCGGGGAGCACAGGTACACAATATCCGCTTTGATCGCCGAATCGGGCAAGGGCGCAAAGCCATCATCGGCCGAAGAGGGAAGATGCAAAACGCTGTTGCCCGAAATCACGTTTGCATCCACGTAGGCGGGGTAGGCAGGCTCAAGAACAAGCGCGGATATTCCGCGCGAGAAGATGTCCAAAAGATCGGCCAAGTCATCTTTTGCGCCGCTTGACACGAAGATTTCGTTTTGCTCAAGCGAAATGCCGCGCTGATGATAGTACTCCTGCACTGCCTGGCGGAAAAAGCCGGAGCCGACTTCCGCTTGGTAGCCTTCGAATGTTTCCTTTTTCGCCTGGTCATCAACTGCATGATGCATGGCGTCGATTGAGGCGGCCGGCAAAGGAAGCGTTACATCGCCAATACCCAGCTTGAGTAGTTCGGCGCCCGGGTTTTTGGACAGGTAATCCGCTACTTTTGCATCGATGGTGCGAAACAAGTACGAATCCTGCAGTTCCGTGTAATGGTGGTTCATTGAAGCCATATTCGTTCCTTTCGTGCGCCGTTTTTCATACGGCTCAAAACATCAGAACGCGACGAGGGCACAATTTGCTCTCGTCGCGGGCAGTTCAAACAATAATCAAGCGCTAATCAAGGGTGGTGCCGTCGTAGACGAACGCTGCGGGGCCAGTCATGAGCACGTTGTTCTCGTAATCCACCGAAACGGTCAAGTCGCCCCCGTCAAGGTGTACGGTTACTGGCACATCGCGCTGGCACAGGTGCGCCGAAATTGCAGCCGCAACGCTCGCGCAGCTGCCGGTGCCGCACGCCATGGTAATGCCGCTACCACGCTCCCACACGCGCATGCGAATTTCGGTCTTACTTATGACCTGCACAAACTCAACGTTCACACCGCCTGGAAACGCGCTTGATTTCTCAAGGGCGCCGCCCACTTCTGCAACAGGCGCCTTCTCGGCATCGCTCACGAAAATCACGGCATGCGGGTTACCCATATCAACGGTAATTACAGGAATGGGCTCTGCCCCGTTGCGGGAAGCGCAGAAAGCGTTGATCACTTCGTCGTAGAAGTACCCGCACGCAACTTTGACTTCTTGCTGCTGCGACACTTTCGCATGACCCATATCAACGGTTACTTGCGCGACCTTGCCGTCTTCAACGGTGAGTTTCAGGTGCTTGATACCCGAAAGCGTTTCAACGTCAATCTGGGTTTTATCGGTGTATCCGCGGTCGAACACGTATTTACCCACGCATCGAATGCCGTTTCCGCACATCATGGCCTCGCTACCGTCTGCATTGAAAATGCGCATTTTGAAGTCCGCCACAGAGCTGGGAAGAATGCAGATAATGCCATCGGATCCCGCACCAAAATGGCGATTGGAATATTTGATGGCAAGTTCCTCAATGTTTTCGGGTGTTTCCTGGCAATATAGATACAGGTAGTCGTTTCCCAAACCGTGCATCTTCGTGAAGTTCATGGCTCTCCTTCCT
>CAKUDT010000054.1 GCA_934645125.1 uncultured Eggerthellaceae bacterium | reverse complement strand
AAATAATGACTGAGTTTTCGGATTTGAATCTATGCCCAATTAACAACCGTCAGGGAATTGTAATTGATGGTGAAGGCTCAAAGGTTATTTGCAAAGACTAATTTGAAAATTCGAGTGTCCTTGAATTTTCGGACAGTGCATGATACAAGGTAATTGGTTTTCCGTTAGGAAGGGTTCCAAGTGCCGGGGACGTTTTCCCCGGCTTTTTTCTTATCCATGAGAGCAATGCGAGAACTCAGCATCTTCGTCGACGAGTCGGGAAGCGACGGCCTTTCCGACTGCCGCTACCTGCTCACCGTCGTCATGCACGACCAATCCGAGAGCATCGCGGATTCGATCGCGGCATATGAGGGCGCCCTTCGCGCCAAGGGGCTCCCGGACATACCCTTCCATGCGTCGCCGCTCATGAATGGCAAGGACCAGTACTCGGGGCTCGACCTGAGGACGCGCAAGATGCCGCTCGGCTCGTTCCGCGTCTTCTTCCGCCACATGCCCGTGAGGTACCACTACGTTCAACACCGATGTGCGCGCGGCGCATAAATCGTGGTGGCCGTTCCGCGTAAATCAAAACGACACTCCCGCATAAGCGATATGCACGCCCGCGTCAATAGCTGACGGGCGCCCCCTCGCCTACCGAGATGGCGGAAATGCCTGAGGATAGCGTCGTTCGCCCTCGTCGACGCGCCAATGCCCATCAAGGCCTAAAGCCTCGCTCTTTTTTCCTTGCGGGCGGAAGCGCGGACATGGCCGGATGGTCGTTGCGCGCATATTGCTTACGCAGCAGCGGCGCCACGATTTACGTCGCTGCCGCATCATGATTTACGCCGTGCGCGCACATCGGTGTTGAACGTAGTACCACACCTTCGCGTACGCGACCAAGCAGTTCGCCTCGCTCGACAAGCTCGCGGGGGCGATGCGAAGGGACCTCGTGAACTTCCTGTTCGACAACCTCGCGGAGCTGCAATCCTACGATATGGTCAAGGTCTATTACGACAACGGCCAGCACTCCATCGCCGAGTCCCTCCATCGCGCGATCGAGTACGCGCTGTCGAAGGACGCCGTCGTCTACCGATCGGCGCAGCCCTCCGAGTACCGGCTTTCGCAGGCGGCGGACTGCATCTGCACCATGGAACTCATGGCAATCAAATACGCCGAGCACGCCGCCACCGCGACGGACGAGAAGTTCTTCGGCAAGTGGTCCGATTTCAAGAAGGGCATACTGAAGGAGACGCGCAAGAAGCTCGTCTAGAGAGGCGATCAGCCCTTGGCGGAGCGTTTACCGACAATGGAGTCTGTTACGCGGGGGGTTGATAAGACGCCACTTAGCTGCATAATAGGTTCCAGTTAGAAACCCTCGGGTTTGCGGGGCGGGATTGCGAAAGCGATTCCACCCCGTTTTAGCTTGAGGAGATAACCGCCGAAGAGGCCGCAGCGATCGTCGGAAAGCGGGAAATAGGGTCATCAGCATGTTGGCCAGAGCTTTCGTTCAAGGTCCCCCTGAGCAAGCCCGGCGCCGTGGACAAGAAGAAACAGCGCGATGTGCAGGATGATGAAGGCGGGCAGCCACGCCATAAAATACCACTTGGACGTCTTATAGTGGGCGACGCGCATCCCGACGATACCACCAAGGGCTCCTCCCGAAAGAGAAAGACCAAGCAATGTGGCTTCGAGGAACCTGCTGCCGCGGTCAATCGCCCTCTTCGGCACCATGCAACCGAACGCCTCACCGTCGGAGCGATGCCTATAAGCTATCATAGGTTTACTGTTGCGGGATGGCGCTAGTGCCCACGTTTTAGATCTTGGCCTCCTTCTATGCGAACAGCAACAATCCCACGTGATATGCAGCGCATCCCAAGAGCAACGACGAGCATATGTAAAACACGCCCGTGATAGCTACCCACTTGGGCGAATGCGATTCTGCTACAGTCATGGAACAGCTTGCGGCGCACGGCATGTTGAACGTGAACGCGAAGATGAACGCAAGCGCCTCAGGGGCGGATATATGCGTAGCAATGATTTCGCCGATATTGGGAGCAATAGCCGCGGTTCCGGTTACCGCGCCAACGATTGCCGCATTGGGTGTGGTCGACCCGGAAAACACGGCAGACAATACGCCAACTGCCGATTCCTTGATAGCCAGCGCACAAAACCACGCCGTGAACGTTTCCCAACCCATGCCGAAAATGCGCGTAAAGGGTTCGATTGCCATGCCTATGGCATAGAGAGCGGAATCTTCCATGTTGCCGCTTGCCGTGTACGTCAAAAGCCAAATGACCAGTGTGAAAAGCGCCACAATCTTGAAAGCGCGACGGAACATGCTCCAGCTTTTCAGCAGCGCCCCACGCAAAACGTTTTTCATGCGGGGCTTATGATAGGGAGGAAGCTCCATCACCAAGCCTGCACGAGCGTCCTTCGGAGCAAGTTTTGGCCCGAAAATTTTACCGACAACCCACATCATGAACAGGCACACGACGAAAATCGCCGCTATCACCAACGGGGCACCCGCGCCAAAAAACGTCACAGCCAAAACGGGCACCACGCCCCATGTGGTTGCGCAGGGTATGGCCCAGGCCATCATCATGGTAAGCATGCGCTGCCCCCACGAATCGATGACGCGCGCACCAGAAACGCCGCCCATGGTGCATCCAAAGCACATGAGAAACGGCATGAGCGACTTTCCCTGCAGGCCAAAACGGGCCATGGTCTCATCGAACACGTAGGATATGCGGGCCATGTAGCCCGACTCTTCGTATGCGAGGAATACCAGATTGATGCCGAAGACGTACCCCGTCATCATAACGGCGAAGCACAGGCTGTTGGCAACGACTCCCCAGAGCAGGTTCGCAAGCACTGCGGGGGCGCCAGCCTCGATAAGAGCCGCGGCGGCCATCTGCCCCAACGTGGATATCCCGCCACCGAGTATCATGATCGGCGTTGCGGGAACGAACGCCAGCATGAAGCCGAGCAAAATCATCGCAATGGCAAGCGGTTTCGACCAGCGCGACCCTATAGCTATCTTATCGAAACGCGAAAGCCTATGCATTTTTTCAGGCGAGCGAACAGCGCCTTCAAGCACACCATCTATCCACGCGAATTTCGCTGCGCCCGCACCTTGAACAGTATCATCGTGCGTCGCAAACTCTTGGTTGAGCGAAGCGGTATCGATAAGAGTCTTCCCGGAAACCGCACGCTCCATGGCAGCGAGAAGATCGCCGTAGTGCTTCGCATCGGCGGCGACAAACGGAACAACAGGCACACCCAAGCGTGACTCGAGCTTTTTCGCATCGATGCGCTTGCCCTGCTGCTCGGCGATGTCCATAAGGTTGAGCACCAGCACGCAGGGCGTTTGAGGGGCGCAGGCCGCAAAATCGGCCAGAATGAACAGGCTGCGTTCGAGCTGCGAGGCATCGACCACCACCAAGGCGGCGTCAACATCGCCCGAAATCAGAAAATCGTGCGTCACTTCCTCTTCGGGCGAGTTCGCGGTAAGGCTGTATGCGCCAGGAAGGTCGACGACCTGGTTTTTCTTTCCGGAAAGCTCGAATTCGCCCACCTTCTGTTCGACTGTTTTGCCAGGCCAGTTGCCTACATGCTGATGCGAGCCAGTAAGCCCGTTGAAAAGTGTTGATTTGCCCGAATTCGGTTGTCCGACCAGCGCGAAAACCAATCCGTTTCCGCGTTTTGCGCCCAACGAAAGCGAGCCGCATCCGGCGCATCCAGCTGCGGGCGAGCAATGATCGCAGCTCATCGGCGCTCCTCCACATCTATCAAATCGCAATCTTTACGGCCGATCGCTATCAGGCTGTCGCGCTCGAACACCAAAATCGGACGCTTCTTCGCGTTCTGGACGACTTCGATTGGGCAACCTTCGGTTATACCTATGGACGTGACGCGCGAGACGAAACGCGCATCGCCCGCAACGCGCGTGACGGTGCCCATCCCTCCCGTTTTCAGTTCGCTTAGCTTCACGCGGTGTCTCCTTCGTTAACTTTGCAGGTTTGCTGTACAGAAGCGATGGTAACAACAATAGTTAGCCCTAAGCAACTCCATATAGCTATTTCAGCTCCAAATCTCGGACACCCGAGTAAAATATCTGAAAAGCAATTGCAGTATCCCCAATGCGGTTTTCGCTTGAATAGGAAAGGTGCACGAACGTAATTAAACCGCACACCGCCATGTGCTGTGCAAGTTCGCCTGTTCGTATAGAAGGGACACATCTTGGAAGTAGCCCAAATCCCGTACACCTTCACCATGCATAACGGCATGAACATGTCGGCCGATGCGGAAGGGTCTTTCACGCTTGTTCTTTCCAAGCCGATAGGCGCGGGAACTATGAAAGGCTATGCGATAAGCCAGAATCTTTTTGTTGCCAACGTCGATTTCAGCTGCGAGCGATGCCCCAACATGGCGGTCCCCGGCATTGGCGCAACCGACCCTGCACACGAGAAAAGGGGCGTATGGTTTACCATCAACCGATGCATCGAGGGGCGATGCGAAACCGCCATCCCGGAATCGGGCGTTGCGGTCGTCGCCGAGGGCGATGTCTGCGTCAGCTGCTCGACCGCCCTTCCCGAATCGTTCAGCTATCCGCTTGCGCGGTATCGCGGAATCGAGCTGTTCGTCTGCTGCGATATCGACGACGAGGCCGCTTACGCGCTGCTTGGCGAAGCCCATTCGAAAACGAAGCAACTTGCAGCCTTAGCGGGCAGCGCATCGGTATTCACGCAAGATGACGAGCTTTTAGAAATCATCGACCGCATGGCCGAGTGCGCGCAAGGTGGGCTTAAAGCCGAAACGAAGTTGTGCGCCCTGAACCTTTTCGTGGCTTTGTCGAAGCGCGATTTCTCAACCGCGAAGCCCCAGGCACTGCTCACAAGGCGCCAACTCGATATCGCGAAATCTGCGCGAAATGAAATCGAGGCCGACATCCTTGCCCCACACGACGCTCGCACCATGGCGCAAGCGCGTGGCCTTTCAGCCACGACGCTTAACAGCTACTTTTCGCGCGTTTACGGAACAACGATTTCCGCTTACGTGCGCAAACGGCGAATCGACGCGGCGTCGAAAGCGCTTCTATCGGGAGAGAGCATTTCCGCAGCGGCGATCAAGGCAGGGTACAGCAACCCGAGCAAATTCGCCGCCGCATTCAAACGCGAAATGGGCGCCTCGCCCTCGGCATTCAAAAGACGCCCTCGATAAAGGGACGGCGACCAACGCTCGAATGTCAGCCCTTGGCGCATCGTTACCGATTTGGATGCCTTGTCGTTCTTGACGGCGTCGGCCACTCATTGGCGGGCTTCCAAATGGATGGGTGCCGGCAGAAACGTTTGCTCGCATTGCGACCAGGGGTAGCTCCCTTGCCTTGGCGACCCTATGCTTGCGATATGGTATCTAGTTATATTAGGCTTACTTATATCGTTCTGCTAGCAACCGAGGAGGCACCATGGCACGCACCGCCGACGAATACAAGCAGCTTTCCATCAGGGAATTCACGAAAGCCGCGAAGGTGTACGAATCGGGCCATGCTGGCATCTACGAGATGTGCAAGGATGACTATCCGCAGATGCTCGCCGAGCTAGAGCGCGAGCCATTCGCCGACGTTCTCGACGTAGGGTGCGGAACAGGCGCGGTCATTGAGCTGCTGCATGAAAAATACCCCGACGCGCACTACGTCGGCCTCGACCTGACGCCCGACATGATTGCCGTTGCACAGGCGAAAAGCCTAAACGGATGCGAGTTCGTTGTCGGCGACGCGGAGGATTTACCCTTTCCCGCCAACAGTTTCGACGCCGTCTTGTCTTCGAACAGCTTTCACCACTATCCCAACCCGGAGAAATTCTTCGCCGGCGTCGCGCGCGTGCTGCGCCCCGGCGGCCGCCTCATCCTACGCGACTACACGGCAAACGATTTCGCCGTATGGCTTATGAATACGTTCGAGCTGCCGCTTGCCCGCCTGGCCGGCCACGGCGACGTGCGCATATTGAAGCAATCCCAGTTCCGTGCCATGGTCGAAGAAGCCGGCCTTTCCGTGCTGGCCATGGAGGCTCAAAAAGGCTGGCGCGCGCACCTGGTAGCGCGAAAATAACCGAATTAGAGGCTTGAATTGCGCAGGGCTGCCGGTGATGCGCCCGAAGAAGCCCTGCCGATATTCGGGAAGCCTTCGAGTGTTGTTGCGAGAAGGAAGTGCACTGTGGCAGAAAAGGTCAAACTCTCCGGCGTGCCGGAAACGATGCTGCAAACCGTATATGCAAGAGCCAAAGAAAGCGGAAGCAGGGGCGCCATCCATGATGCAAAGGCGGAGGAAATCGTCGGGAAGCTCGACTACGATTTCGCGCTTGCGGACAAAGACGCCGCTATGCACAACGGCGTCATCGCCCGCACCATCGTGCTGGATCGGCTGACAAAAAACGTGGCTCGCATCGCATCCCGGCGCAGTGGTCATCAATATAGCCTGCGGGCTTGACACCCGTTGTTATCGAATGACCGGGTTTGCGCATTGGTACAATCTCGATTTGCCGGAGACAATGGCGGTGCGAGAAAAGCTCCTGCCAGAAAGCGGGGCAATCTCGCAGCTCGTCATGTCGGCCATGGACGACTGGGGCAAGGAAATCAAAGAGCAGGCCGCAGCTGCACTCGTCATTATCGAAGGCCTGACCATGTATTTGTCGGAAGCCGAAGTGCAACGTCGGTGCCGACGGCGAACCCAAGGTGGACTTTCTCCCCGCGCCCGTCTCCCGTGAGGAGCCCCTTGCGGGAGGCGTCGGCGAGAAGGCGACGTGGGCGCGGTTCTGGACGTGGGGGCCTGCCCTCGAGGACAACATAGACATGAGCTGCGATCTGGTCACGGGTTGGTGCGAAATCGAGTACGTCTCCGGGAAACGTGACCTTCCCGCGGCCAGGTTCAGGGTTGCCGCGGCCAAGCTCGCGTCCTACGCCACCATCGGCGAAGGCGTCCGCTATGGCGAGCGCGGGGAAAGCCCGTGGATGATCTACGACGGTTTCTACTGGAGCTACATCCTCGGGACCGACGACGCCGTCCTGCTTAGGGGGACGAGAAGCGGCTCTTCCGAGAAGAGCGACGAGCCCATTCTTTCTCTGTTCCGCTCGATAAGAAGGTCCGCTCGCGGCGTGACGCGCCGGCTTTGGGGATTCGCCATCTAGCAATGGCGGAGAAGAACCCAGCCTAGCAAGGGAATTCTTGTTTTGCAGATGGGTTCCAAAAAAGCAACGCAAAGGCCACCGAGCCTTACGGGGCGTCCTTGCGCATGCCCTCGCCGTTCGTCTGCTCCCGCTCAGCCGAACCACCAACCGCAACAGGCCATGTCCCAACGGATGGGTACCATTTATCCGGGTGCACCTGGGGCAACGGGCTGAAAAACCTGTGCAAGGTCGCTCGCAGAACACGCAACATCAAACACGACAGAAGAGGCGAACGACAGATGCCGGACCCCGGACGACAGCACCGCGGAAGAGAAGCATTCCAACCAAAACTGAACAACTCCAGCTACTAGGCAGGCGCCCGCATGGGCGCCTTTTACTTTTCAGGGACTTGGCTGCGAGCTAAGGCATGCGGCTCATGGCCGTTTCGTGGAGGCCCGACCAGCTCGACCCACCTCGACCCATCTCCGCTCGCGCCGTGCTCACTTATCGCCATCAGGCGGTTCAATCGTCGCGCAGACGAAAAGGCACACGGTGTCGTGCGGCGTCCTCGCGCGGTGCCGCACGGGAAGATTGGAGGAACCATGGCACGCACAGCCGAATGCGCCGCGCCCGAGGGAAGCCAAGATCGCGGCGAATGGATGACGGTGATCGAGATGCAGGAGTACATGAGGGCGAGCCGAAGCAAGGCGTACGACCTCATCTGGTCGGGAGAGATCGACTCGTACAGGCTCGGAAGGAAGCTCCTGGTTTCGAGGG
>CAKUDT010000053.1 GCA_934645125.1 uncultured Eggerthellaceae bacterium | reverse complement strand
CAATGCAGCTTGCGGTCGCACGACGGAGATTGCTGCAGGCGGTCAGGAAAACCGCAGGTCAGCGGCGCGCTCTAAACCCCCTTACGCCTGCGCCGCCATGGCAACAATGCCGAATGCGCCCGGGCCGCTGTGGCTTCCAATCACGCCGCCAGTTTGAATCCAGCAGATGTCTTTGAAGCCGGCCTCTTTACAGCGCTTCGTTACTTTGTCCTGAATGCCCTGGTCAAGCCCGGCACCCCAGATAAGATTCAGGTGGTCGTGTTCTTTCGGCTCGTCGGACAAGAAATTCTCCACCGCCTTCATCACGCATTTTTCCATGGAGCCGCGCTGCTTTTTCGTGGCAACCAGCTTGCCGTCAAGAATCTCGATGGTGGGCTTGATGTTCAGCAGCATGGCGCCCAAAAATGCCATGTTGCTCAGGCGCCCGCCCGCGTGCAAAAACTCAAGGCTGCCGGGAATGAAGTGCATGCGGCAGCGCGCAATGCGGTCTTCAATGTAGGAGGTAAGCTCGGGCAGCGTGATGGAAGGCTGCTGCGCAATGCGCTGCGCCACTTCTTTTACAATCAGGCAACCGCCCGCAGAAACCGCTTTCATATCGAACGCGTGGAAACGGTCCTGGAAAGCCTGACTGCGTGTTTTCACGGCAACCAGCGCGCTTTCATACGAGCATGTGATCACTGCAGAGTATGCCAGGTAAATGATTTCCGCGTTGGGATGCTCTTGCTCTATTTTGTCGAAGAACGGGTAGAAGTCCGCGGGCATGCAGCCGCTTGTTTTCGGCAGCTCGTGCGTCTTTTTATAGTGATCGAATACATCGGTTGCGGGGAAGGTGCCGTCGTCCAAGCATTTTCCGTTGAACGTTACGTGCATGGGCACCACTAAAATGCCATATTGCCGAGCAAGTTCATTGGGAATGTCGTTTCCCGATTCAGTCATAAGAATATAGTTCGTCATATGCTTTCCTACCAATTATCCTCAAGGAGCCAAGGCTTCGGTGCACGTTGTTGCCGCAACTGCTCCGATAACCACGAAAACACAAATACACGAACTGTATCACTATGAGTAGAAAATGAAAAGAAGAAGTATTCGTCTCTTTTTTAGCCCGTTCCCCAAGTTTTTTGCTTGCGTTCGCTTGCACAATCCTGCTTATTGCTAAACTTCCCAACAGTTTACCGAAGGGTGCGAATCGTAACGCTGTTTACTAACCTTTACGCAAACGTAACACAAAACGATTTCGCCTGACCCTAAGGTTTCAATAGTGGCAATTTCAAGTGGCAAAACAAGTTGAAAAAGAGAGGGCCGCTTGAATGAGTTTTGAACCGAAGGAGGTTTGAAAATGCACGAAAAGGCAAGTGCAGTAGACTTCGATGCGCTGCTTGAAGCCCACGGCGTTTCTCGTCGTAGCTTCATGAAGTTATGCGGAGCTGTTGCCGTTGCTGCTGGCTTGGGTTCTGCGGGTATACCTAAGGTGGCATACGCGCTTGAAGACAAGATCATCGGCGCAACCGAGGGAAAGCTTTATCCCGCCATCTGGATCGAAGGCGCATCCTGCACGGGCTGCACCGAGTCCTTCGCTCAGGTGGACTCTCCCGATGCAGCGACTGTTGTCTTGGAGCTTCTGTCTTTGAACTACTCTGAGACGCTTTCCGCCGCTGCTGGCTTCTCCATGGAAGAGGCCAAGGAGCGCACCATCAAGGCTGGCAACTACATTCTCATCTACGAGGGTGCCATCCTGGAAGGTTGGGGCGGAAACGCTCTGCGTGTTGCCGGTGAGCCGGGTACGAAGCATCTGATTGAAGCTGCCGAGCATGCCAACGCTGTTGTGGCGCTGGGCTCTTGCGCAGTGAACGGTGGCTGGATGGGTGCTGAGCCCAACACGTCCGGCGCTATGGGCGTTCAGAAGTTCCTGGACAAGAACGGCATCAAGACCCCCGTCATCAACATTCCGGGCTGCCCGGCTAACCCCGAGTGGTTGGTTGCTGTCCTGGTTGACGTTGTCATGATGGGCCAGCTGCCCGAGCTTGACTCTTACAACCGCCCGACGGGCATCTTCGGTCAGACCATTCACGACAACTGCGAGCGTCGCGGTCACTTTGAGAATGGCGAGTTCGTGTACGAATACGGCTCCAAGGAAGAAGCGCTGGGATACTGCCTGTATCCGCTGGGCTGCAAGGGTCCTCAGACCCATGCGAACTGCGGTGTTACTCAGTGGAACCATGGTCGCAGCTGGTGCGTGAAGGCCGGTGCTCCTTGCATTGGCTGCTGCGAAGCTGATCCCATGAATCCTTCCGACAACTGGGTTCAGGTCCACACGCCGTTTGCTGCACGTCTGCGCGACCTGCGTATTGGCGATCTTACGTTCAGCCCCGATGTTGCTGCTGGTGCGGTAACGGGCGTTGTGGCTGCTGCTTTGGTTGCTCATGGCGTTGGCATGAAGATTTCCGGCCGTATGGACGGCGGCGCACCGTTCGAGAAGGTTCGCGTTTGGGACGCAAAGCACCCCGACAAGTCCATTGGCGATTACGGTGACATCAACGAGGCTATTGCTGAGCAAGCCGAGCTGGATGCAAGCCTTAAGTCTGGTAAGAAGGGAGGCCAGGAGTAATGACTCGTTCTATCATCGACCCGATTACCCGTATCGAGGGTCATCTGCGCGTTGAGATGGAAGTGAATGCCCAGGGCATCGTCGAAGACGCCTGGGTTTCCGGCGGCTGCTATCGTGGCATGGAGCACGTGGTTGAGCATCGCACCCCCGAGGATGCCGCTCACATTGTGCAGCGTATCTGCGGCGTTTGCCCGGTTTCGCATGCGCACGCTTCCTCCATTGCTGCCGAGAAAGCTTACGGCATCACCATTCCGAACAACGCGCGTATCATCCGCAACATGCTGGAAGGCGCACAGTTCTTGCACAGCCACATTCTTTGGCTGTACAACCTGGCCGCGCTTGACTACGTGAACCCTATTGCCGGCCTTTCCGCCGACGTTGACGGCACCTATGAACTGGCTCGTCAGCTGGGCACTTCCACGAACAGCGACCTTGCTGCCGTGGCTGCACGCCTGACGAAGTTCGCCGAGAACGGCCAGCTCTCCATCTTCAGCGGCAACTGGTTTGATGCCGACGAAGGCACCGCGTACAAGCTGCCTGCCGAGGCCAACCTGCTGCTTACCACGCATTACCTGGAAGCACTGCAGATGCAGTCCAAGGCTTCCGAGATTGCTGCCCTGCTGGGTGGCAAGATGCCGCATGTCATGACGCTCATCCCGGGCGGCACCGCGTTTGTTCCCACCGATCAGAAGCTTGATGACCTGAAGATGCTCATCAAGGATCTGAAGGCATGGGTTGACGACACCGTTTTGCAGGACACGCTGGCCATTGCCAAGTTCTACGGCGATGCCATCACGTTCGGCAAGGGCTGCGGCCGCTACATTGCATGGGGCGTTTTCGAAGGACCTCAGTTCCCCTACGACAACGATTACACCAAGCAGATGGCAAACCGCTACATGCCGTCGGGCGTTATCGATGAGAAGCTGAACCTGACCGATCCGGTTGAGAGCTTAATCACCGAATACGTTGGCCACTCTTGGTACAAGGGCGAAGAGACCTACACGTCTCCTTACTTCGTTACCGAGGGCGAGTACACCGGTTACTACAAGGAAGAAGGCGCCAACGACAAGAACCCTGGCACCATCATGGACCGTTACAGCTGGGTCAAAGCTCCTGCTTACAACGGCAAGCCCATGGAAGCCGGCGGTCTGTCCCGCGTTCTGGCTGCTTACCTGCGTGGCCACAAGACCATCAAGCCGATGGTCGAGAGCGTTCTGGCTGCTACCGGACTGCAGCTTACCGACCTGCAGTCTACGCTGGGCCGCGTTGCTGTTCGTCAGATTGAGACGGTTTACATTGCCGAGCTCATGGAGCAGTGGTGCGATGAGCTGATCGAGGCCGTAAAGGGCGGCGAGTCCGCATACTTCAGCGCTCCTCAGATCACGACTGGTTCTGGCACGGGCTTCTGGGAAGCTCCGCGTGGTGCTCTCTATCACTCCGAGAAGGTTACCAATGGCAAGATCGATGGTTACCAGATCATCATCCCGTCCACGTGGAACCTGGCTCCGCGCAACGAGTCCGGCGAGCACGGTCCGTTGGAGCAGGCGCTTATCGGTACGCCTATTGGCACTATCGAAAAGCCTATCAACGCACTGCGTACCGTTCACAGCTTCGACCCCTGCACCGCTTGCGCCGTGCACGTGTCTCAGCCTGCGACCGGCAAGCATTTCGAGACGGTAACTTCTCCTTGGGGGGTGAAGTAAATGGCACATCTTGCACATTATCGTGAAGCGCATCCGCTGCCGTTTGTCATTACCCACTGGATCAACTTGATCTGCATGTTCATCTTGATCTTCACGGGCTTCTATATCCATTTCCCGTTCTTCCCGCTGTTCATGAGCGTTGCTCGTGGCCTGCATGTGCTGTGCGGTTTCGTGATTTTCATCAACTGCGTGGTGCGTGTGATTATGGCGTTCATCGTGAAGGCGGCTCCTGCAGGCGGTACGCGTGAGAAGACCACCGACATTCATATGTGGCTTCCGCAGAAGGACAACCGTCATCAGGCAATTGAATGGATCAAGTACTACCTGTTCTTGCGCAAGACGCATCCGCTGGGAGGTAAGCTGGGCGTTCCTCAGAAGATTTCCTATCTGATGATTGCTCCGCTGCTGATCATCATGTTCATCACCGGCATTTGCCTGTGGCCTCCTACCGCTACCAGCGAGTTCTGCATGGGTTTGCTCACGTGGATCGGCGGCGCTATGAACATGCGTGTTCTGCACTTCTTCTTGATGTTCGTGTTCATCATTTTCTGCTTCATTCACCTGTACTTGGCAAACATCGAAGGCCTGGAGCCCACGAAGCTCATGCTGTTCCGCAAGGAGCATGGTGGCTTGACCTACGATCCCAACAAGCATGTGATTGACGGCAAAGACGAAATGGCGCACGAATAACAGTGCGAATTGCTTGCTAGCAGTCGTTAAGCGGTAAAGAGTTTTTTGAAAGGGCATATTGTGTCAGGAAAAGCAGCAGCGTATCAAGGATTGTCTGACGAAGACATCAAGCGCGAAAACGAATTCCTTGCCAATCTGCCCTTTCTTAATTGGGGAGCCTTTTTTATGGCTCCCATCTGGGGTTTTGCTCATGGCGACTGGCCGGCTATCCTGTTTTACCCGCTGTGGATGTTCTGCGACAACTTGATTTACGCCGCTTGGCAGAATCCCTCTACGCTCAATGTTGCCCTGGCTGTATTGACGGGCATCATTATGCTGGTTGCCATGGTGGCGTATGCGCGCGTGAGCTCGCCGCGTTCGGCTCATCGTGCCTTAGAGCGCGGCGAAACGCTTGGGCACTACCTGAAAAACGAGAAGCGTTGGGCAGTGGGCATGGCACTTATTGCGATTGTCATGCTCATTGCGGCAACGTACTATAACTTGAACATTCGTCCCACGTTGTAGCGGGGCGGTGTTCGCATCTTTGCGCAAAGGTACAAGGGAGTGAGCCTTTCGTGAGCGATAATATGAATACAACAGGGGAAAGACCGCGCAAGGCGGCTCTTTTTTTCGTGGGCAATCAACTTATGCTTGATGATGGCATTGGCCATGCGGCGTTTGAGGAACTGCCGCGCGTCTATGAGCTGCCCGATACCGTTGATCTGTTCGATGTGGGCTGCATGACCATGGATATGATCAATTACGTGCGCGATTACGATTTCTTGATGACCATCGATGCCGTGGAAGACTCAGGACAGCCCGCGGGCACCGTTTTCCGCTATGCGCCCAGTGACGTTGATCGTGCCGGCATGATGGCGTCGCTTCACGACTTGAAGCTGGCGAATCTGTTCGATGCGGCCGATTTGCTGGGATATAGCTCCGATGGCATCTGCTTGGGCATGCAGGTGGAAAATGCCGAGCCCGACGAGTATGTGATTGGGCTTACCGAGCCGTGCGCTGCTGCGTTGCCGCTGCTCATTGAGACGATAGCGGCGGAACTTCACCATAACGGCTTTCCCGTACGCCGTCTGCAAGGTTAAAAGGGGACGGGGTCTTTTTCACTTTTTTGAATAATCGTTGGCGTGCTCTATGCGCGCCGGCTTTCGATATATCGCTTAGGAAAGGAAATCCATCATGGCAAAGCACTGCTGGGAACTGCGCGGATGCTATCAAGATGAAGAGATGAATAACCGCTGCCCGCACAACATTCCCGGGGAGCCGTGTCCTGCTGATTGCAAGTTTTCTGCGTGCGATCGACCGACCCACGTGGTGGCGCGCGACATTACAATGATTCTGAATCCCGATTTGAAATACGACGCATCCGTGAAAGAAGTGTGCCGCATGTGCGAAAACTTCCTAACGAATGGACCGACGTTTGCCGAAGGGGAAGAGCGCACAACCGTGCGTCAAGGCAACCCGAGCCGCTTCTTGCTGTAGCTTTAGGCGAAGGCGCGCGGCAAGCAGCTTTCGCCAAGCGGGCTCCGCTTGGATAATGCTTCTATGCGCTTGTAGCTCGCTCAACTTATTCAAAGCGTCGCACGTTGGCTCAAACTCTTGCCGCGCGCCTTCAAATCATAAAAGAGGTTCTTTCCTTGACGCACGGTTAGCTTAAAAGCGGTTGGTTGACCTGGGGTGTTTTCCAGTTTGCCCGTGCGACGTACCTGTTACATTTTAATGCCGGCGGCTTGGAGCGCCATGCGCAGCACCACGTGGGGGATAACGCCCTCGGGAATGTCGCTAGCGGCAAGCGAGGACTCCATTTCCTGCATGACCTGCTCAATGCCCAGCTTTGCCAAAATGCTCTGAGCTGCGGCAATGCCGTTAGTTGGATCATCGGGGAAGGCGGGTATCTCGGCGCATAAGCGCTGAGCTGCTAAATAGCACCACGCCTGGCTGGGCTTCGGGTCGTTGAACAAGTAGCTGAAAACAAAGCCGAACAGGTGGGCATTTGCTTTTTCGCCCAATTTGGGGTTTGCACACAGGGCGATAAGAATGCTTTCGCCATCGTATTCGTCGGCGGCCGCATCGCGCTCCATGAGCCCTGCGTAGTCCAATTCGTCCACAATCTTCTTCACGGCATGGAAGCGTGCCGCTAGCTTCTCGTTCAGGTCTTCCATAGCTTAAGATTCTTTCGCTTTCACCTTGGTACATAATCGAGTTGCTATTGTAGCGCATTGTGCGCACGGCGCGCGGTGCTGGCGGAATTGTTGACAAAAGGTGGGGTAATTTGACAACAATTATGCTTGGCGGTAGTGGCTCATGAAGTCGCTTAGCTTGCCCATGCATTCTTTGAGTACGTCCATCTGCGGCAAGTACACCACGCGGAAGTGATCGGGCTGCTGCCAGTTGAAGCCGCCGCCGTGGATAAGCAGAATCTTCTTTTCTTTCAGCAGGTCAAGCGCAAATTGTTCGTCGTTTGTGATGTTGAAACGCTTGATATCGATCTTCGGGAAGATGTAGAACGCGGCGTTTGGCTTTACGGCCGAGATGCCGGGAATGTCGTTGAGCGCCTTGTAGATGTATTCGCGCTGCTCATATACGCGACCGCCGGGTACAACGTAGCTTTCCACGCTCTGGTGGCCCCATAGCGCGGTTTGCACAATGGATTGCGCCGGCACATTCGAGCATAAGCGCATGTTGGAAAGCATGTTGATGCCTTCAATGTAGTCGCGCGCGGCATTCAAGTTGCCGGAAAGCACCATCCAGCCAATGCGGTAGCCAGCAATCATGTGCGATTTGCTCAGGCCGGAAAACGTTACGCAGAACACATCCGGCGCCAGGCTTGCAATGGATTCGTGTTTCAGACCATCGAAGCACAGACGGTCATAAATTTCGTCCGAGAAGATCATGAGCTGGAACTCGCGCGCCAAATCGACAATCTTTTCGAGCACTTCGCGCGGGTATAACGCGCCGGTGGGGTTGTTCGGATTGATGATGACGATGGCCTTGGTGCGGTCATTCACCT
>CAKUDT010000052.1 GCA_934645125.1 uncultured Eggerthellaceae bacterium | reverse complement strand
ATCAAGCGAGGTGAGCGCTTCGCAGTTAGCAAACATGCTCTCCATTCTTATCACGCCTGAGGTGTTGAAACTCGAAATGTCAAGCGAGGTGAGCGCTTCGCAATCGGAAAACATGCTGGACATATGCTCGGCACAAGACGTATCGAAATGCGTCAAGTCAAGCGAGGTAAGAGCCTTGCAGTTGGAGAACATGGTATGGAAACGCTCTACTTTCGCGGTATCAAAGCCCGAAATGTCAAGCGTGGCAAGCGAGCGGCAATTGGAGAACATGCCACCCATGTTCGTTACGCTCGACGTGTCAAAACCCGAAAGATCAAGCGAGGTGAGCGAAGGGCAATAAGCAAACATGCCGCCCATGTTCGTTACGTTCGACGTGTCAAAACTCGAAACGTCAAGCGAAGCGAGCGCGGTGCAATCGGAAAACATGCTTGCCATATCCGTTGCACTTGAAGTATCGAAGTTCGAAAGGTTAATTGAAACGAGATTTGAGCATCCATAGAACAGAGATCTCATGCTCAAAACGCTCGAGGTATCAAACGAAGATAAATCAAGCGAAATAAGCGCCTTGCAATAATAAAACATGCTATCCAGGTAACGAACATTCGACGTATCAAGCCCGCGCAAGTTGACCGATTCCAGGCTATGGCAATCCGTGAACATATAGCCCATGGTGGTCACGTTCGATGTGTCAAGCTGAGACAGATCAGCAGAAACAAGATTACTGCACCCATTGAACAGGTCAAAGCAGCTTCCTATGGACACACCCGGTTCAAAATATGCCGTTTTCACTGACAAGCGCTGATCATACCAGGGCAACCCGGGAGAACCTCCCCAGCTTCCATGCATCTCGCCCGAAGTACCGTTGCCCAGCGGACGCACCGTAAGGTTGCCCTCGGCATCGATTCGCCACTCGCACGTGCCCTCTTGCATCCAGCCAGGAGTGAGCATGGCATTGATGGGCGCTTCCGCAGCGGGGGCTGCAGATTCAGAAGCAGCGCTGACGGAAGCATCTTGCAATTCAGCAACGGAAGACGCAGGTTCCGCAGCAGGGGGCACATCGGCGAAAGCCGCGTGCGGCTCGGCAGCGGGAGCAAAAGCCGCAAGTTCAAGTGCGGCAAAGTTGGACGGCGATGCAGGGGCGTCAAGAACAGCGGCCCCAGACCCTTCGATTGCAGGTGCAGAACCTTCCGCAGCTGCCGGCGCGGCACCTGCATTGTCTGCTGGCTGCGCATACGCAGGCACGGGTGCAAGCCCCAACACCAAAACAACCGACAGAAAAACATTTGCAATCTTGCGTGAAGCGAGGGTTTGACGTTTCATGCCCGGCCTCCTCCTATCGCGCTCCTACCAAACAGCGTACGGGCATAGTATACCCAAGGCAACGCGGTTTTATTCGAACGTCGGCGGAAAAGGAGCGGCTCTTAGCTTTTCGCCCTGGCCATTGTCGCGAAAGAGAACGAATCCGTCACGAACCCTTCCCTGTTTTCATCGAAAACGGAACAGACGCGAAGCGAAGCTAGAAGCATTCACGCAGGAGCATTTCGTTGAATTCGTCGGACGTATAGATATCCCATTTATCAAACGTGCGCTGAACGGTATGGGCGCCCGCGCCTTGAGCGTAGCGCGCGGCGTTCTTGCAAAACCAAGTCTGGCTGCGCAAAACAGACACAGCCAGGTACGCATCGAAACGAGCCTCGAAGGCACCTTTTTCGAAGCGGCCGTCAACAGCACGCCAATACTCGTCCAAGAACGGCTGGATGTCCTTGTGCGGGAACAAGTACGCGCTATCCCAAAACGTGGTAGACGGCGCAACGAAAAACGCCAGGTCCTGCGCCACTTCGCCTAAAATGGGGCGTTCCCAATCAACAAACGTCCCCGAGCTGTCCGAAGGCGTTGGTGCCAACGCACCCGCGCCCGCAGTCGCGGCGCGCCCGCTTGATATGGCATCGGCAGACGGCTGCGCAGCACCAGAATTCGCCGCAGCAGCTGGCTCGGCAGGCGCGCCCCATACGGCAGCATCTTTCCCTTCTCCGTCGTCATGCAGCAGCAAAAAATGCGATGGAAGCGTTTCGGTATTGATGATACGACGATTCTCATCGGGGTCAGGGCTGGCTTCAATCTTTTTCTGCGTTTCCGCGAAGAAACGCTCAATCCAACGTGTGAAACGCGCGTCTTCTAACGCTGTGTCCTTGTAAACCGAGAAACGATCGACGCATTCGCTGAAAAGCTGTTTCAACGGATCATCGGGCCGGTACAACCCGCACGATTCGTTGGTGGGAACAGCGTGAACACTTGCCATAAGGCGTGCGACTTTTTGCAAATCGCCCGGCTTCAGATCGTCGAAATCAAGCTCGCTACCAGGACAAAAGCTCTCCACCAACACGCCATTACCGGGAGCCGCAGCGCTAGCATCGCAATACAGCGGGCGCGGCGTGCATCCGCTTTGCTCAAGCGCACGCAGCGCGGCATATTCATACGCGACCTGCTTCGTGTGAAACGGCTGGGAAACGCGGTTCACGCGCAATACAAAACGCTGCGCTGTGCCTTCTTCGCAGAAAACGTAGTTCTCGTTATGCTCGCCTTTTCCCAGCGGCTCAACCGCCAAACACGCATCCGCGCTTAGCCCCAATGCATCGCGCAATACAGCGTTGTCACGCAAGTAGCGCACTATTTCTTCGTTGTTTTCACTTGCCATATCGTGTAATCCTTCACACCCGCTAAATACTCACCGGGCCCACGCGCCCTAGGCATCCGCACCCGCACCTAACGCCCGCACGTCCAGCCGCAAGTGCACCAAGCACGCGCGCCAGCGCACCCGCCAGATGCCCCAATCGTTAGCTACGCGCCGCCTGCTCGGGATGAATCGTCATGCTCTGGAAGCGATTCTCCATGAAGTCGTTCGGATAATGCTCGGCATAGAACTGCTCGATGGGCGTTATAGGCTCTATGCCGGCACTGCGCGAATACCAGTTGTCAAGCGCCTGCAGCGTCATAACGCAGTTCACCGCCATAAGAATGCCGCAAATTGTGGTAACAACGACACGCTTGTTCCAAGGAATGCGGTTGATCAGCTTCAGCAGCCACGGCAGCATTGCTTTGATCCACACCACGCCCAACAGGCCAAACATCGATGCATACAGCGGGCACGTGCGTCCACCGAACAACCAGCCAAGCCACTGATCGTCGTAATTCCATGCCACAGCGCCAAAGCCGATTTCCATAAACCAGCTTACGAAATACTCGAACGCACCACCGATAATCGTGCAAATGACAAAAATAAGCAGCACGTTTTTATCTTTGAAGCGGTTGAGCGCAATCGTCATGAGCACCGCACCCACGCCGTAAATGGGACTGAACGGTCCATAAAGCAGGCCCGCGCGATCCTGGTACACACCGGGATCAACGGCAATCATGTGAAACGCCAGCTCAACCACATCGCCCAAAATGCAGCACACTACAAACGTCCAGAACACGTTGAAGAAATCCAGGCGAATGAAACCCTGGCCTTTATCGGCAAGGCCAAGCGTGCCCGCTTCGGCGTGCGTCTCCAAATCGATATCGCGCAAACCGCGACGCAAACGCTCGCCGCGTTCGATAGCCGGGTTCAGATACACGGAAAAGCCGATAAGCAGCACAACACTGATGAGCTCGGAAAGAACAGACGCATGCGTACCGGTAAGCATCACGTCGCACACAAACGCAACAACACCAACAGCAACCGCACTCCACAGCAGCGCACCTGCTTTCGCACGGTGCCCACGCAAAAGACGGATGCCGATGATCACGTTCAGCGATGCATGCACCACAAAAGCCACGGCATCAATAACGGCGACAACCATCGTCGTAACGGTATATTGTTTCAAGTTAGCGCGGCCGAGCAAATCAGAGAAATCCATGTTGAACGCGGAAAGCACAATGAGCAACGCTGGCACCAGCGCCAAAACACCCACGATGATAAATCCAATGGCGAAGATACGTACCGGAATCGGAATTTTATCGAACGTCTTCGTGCGCGTACCGCCGCGCGCCGTTTCCATAATCTCGTTCAGCTCGGCAACGGTAAGCACTTGCTGCTTCTGGCGAAGACGCGTTGCCTCCAAAATCTCATCAACATCGGAATCGGAAAGGTCGTGGTCTTGCACCAATTGTTCCGTAAGAGCACGTACGTCAATAAGCTCTTCGGAGCTTATTGCCTGTTCAGATGCCTGTTCTTCCGATATCGTTTGATTTTCTTGCTTGCTCTTAAAACGCAGTTTAGCCATATCGTACCCCGCAATAACAATTCGTGCGCCCCGCCGAAGATCGCCGTTTCCCAAGCGCGCTTTCTGTTGGAAGTAGTATAAAACACCGCCGCACGTCGGAAAACAACCGATACAGAATCGTTCCTTTTGAGAAAAGGAGAAGGTGAAGGAACCGCCTACTCAAACAGCGATTTTTGATCTTGCTCGCGAATGGGATACCCCGTTGACGGCAACGACGCCGCACGGAAACGCTCAGGGTCAGCCGCCGCGCCCACAAATTCCTCAAGACTTCCCACCGCAATCACGTGGCGCGCACCCTTGATGGTAAACGCTTGCACGCCTTGCGTGTTGTTCGTGGTCTTCGTGCGCAAAAGCGCGGTATCGAACATCACCACGCGATTGTCGCTGGAACACAGCGCCAACTCGCGGTCTTCCGTGAGGATGATCGCCTGCAAAAGCGGGCTGCCCGTATACAGGGCGTTTTTCAGCTTCTTGCGGTTTTGCTTCGTGGCATAGCCCGAAAGCGCCACGCGCGCCACGCGGCCGTTTTCGAAGCAGAACAACACACTGTACTTGTACTCGCCGGGATCAAGCACCCACACAATGTTTTCGTCCTGCTCAAGCTCCAGCTCCGTAGGCAAAAACGTGCCCAGCTGCGCCGATTTCGTATCCTCAAGCGCCGCCACTTTGCACTTGTAGCACTGCCCCAAATCGGTGAATACCAGCAGTTCATGCGTGTTGTTCGACTCGAACTCAAGCCACGGCGTATCGCCGTCTTTGTACTTGTGGTCGGCGTTCGTGCGCAGCACGCGCTCGGTGAGCTTCTTCAAGTATCCCGCACGCGACACGCGAATGGTCACGGGATATTCCTCGACCTCGGGCTCAGTGGGTATTTCCACAAGCTCGCTGGGTTCAACCATACCAGTCTTACGCGGCGTTACATACTTCTTATTAATGGCGGCGAGCTCTTTATAGATGACTTGCTTGATGTTCTTCTCGCTGCTTAAGATCTTATTCAGCTCGGCAATGTCCTCTTCAAGCTTCGCAATATCGTTCGTGCGATTCAGGATATATTCCTCGTTGATGTTACGCAGCTTGATATCCGCCACAAATTCCGCCTGCGTGCGGTCAATGCCGAAGCCCTCCATCAAGTTCGGCACAACATCGGCCTCAAGCTTGGTGTGGCGAATGATTTCGACCGCTTTATCGATATCCAGCAAAATGGCTTCCAGACCATGCAGCAAATGCAGACGCTCGGACTTCTTGTTCAGGTCGAACGTCACACGGCGACGCGTGCTTTCCACGCGCCACGCTACCCACTCGCTCAAGATCCGACGCACGCCCATTACGCGCGGGTAGCCATCGACCAGTACGTTAAAATTACATGAGAACGTATCTTGCAGCGTGGTCATTTGGAAGAGCTTCGCCATGAGCTGCTCGGGGTCAACGCCGCGCTTGATGTCAATAGCAATGCGCAGACCCGACAAGTCCGTTTCATCGCGGATGTCCACAATCTCGCGCACTTTGCCTTCCTTGGAAAGCTTGACAATGCGGTCGATGATCACATCGGTTTTCGTGGTGTACGGAATTTCGTACACCTCAATGATGCGCTCTTCGGGCAGGTAGCGCCAACGTGAGCGAATCTGGAAGCCGCCCGTACCCGTTTCGTACACGCGCTCCAGCTCGGAGCGGCGGTACACGATCTCGCCACCCGTGGAGAAATCCGGTGCCGGCAGCGTTTCGAACAAGTCGCACTCTGGATTCTTCAAAAAGCGCATGGTGGTTTCGCACACTTCGTTCAAGTTGAAGCCGCAAATGTCAGACGCCATGGCAACACCAATGCCTTTATTCGCGCTGACCAGCACATTTGGGAAAGCAGTTGGCAGCAGACGCGGCTCTTGCATGGCGCCGTCGTAGCTATCGACAAAATCCACCGGGTCTTTGTCGATGTCCTTGAACACTTCCGCGCAAATGGGCGAAAGTTTTGCTTCCGTATAACGGGACGCCGCGTAGCTCATGTCGCCGGAGTAATACTTGCCGAAGTTGCCCTTGGAATCCACGAACGGCGTAAGCAGCGCCTCGTTTCCCGTGGCCAAGCGCACCATGGTTTCGTAGATGGCGGCATCACCATGAGGGTTCAGCTTCATGGTCTGACCCACGATGTTCGCGCTTTTCTGGCGCGCGCCCGTGAGCAGGCCCATCTTATACATGGTATAGAGCAGCTTGCGATGCGACGGCTTGAAACCGTCGATTTCCGGGAACGCACGGGACACATTCGTGCTCATGGCGTACGGCATGTAATTCACTTCAAGCGTTTGCGTAATGGGCTGCTCAAGAACCTCGGAGTGAAGGCCGATTACGTTCGGGTTGTTCGCGCGACGCTTCGCGGTTTCTTTCTTTGTTGTTCTTTTAGCCATGACTCATCCAACCTACTGCAAGTCCAACTGATCCAGATACTCTTTGCCGTGCTCGGCAATGTGCCGCTTACGGCCTTCGTCATCGGTACCCAGCAGCAAGTTGAACATGGTCTCCATGTGCACCACGTCTTCGGGCAGCACCTTAATCAGGCGCCGCGTTTCCGGATTCATGGTAGTCAGCCACATCATGTCGGGGTCGTTTTCGCCCAAACCTTTGGAGCGGTTGATGGAACATTTTTGGCCGTTAATCTCTTCCAGGATATTCGCTTTTTCCGCTTCCGTATAGGCGAAATACGTCTTCTCTTTGCAGTTGATCTCGTAGAGCGGCGATTCCGCGATATATACGTAGCCCTCGTTGATAAGCGTGGGCACCAAGCGATAGAGCATGGTCAGGATAAGCGTGCGAATGTGGTAGCCGTCAACGTCGGCGTCGGTACAGATGATGACTTTGTTCCAATTCAAATTGTCCAGGTCAAACGTACCTAAATTCTTCAGGCGCTTGTCTTTGACTTCTACGCCGCAACCCAAAACGCGCAGCAAGTCCATGATGATCTCGGACTTGAAAATGCGCGGATAATCTTCCTTCAAGCAGTTCAGAATCTTACCGCGAACAGGCATGATGCCCTGGAACTCCGCATCGCGCGACTGGCGGCAGGCGCCCGCTGCAGAGTCGCCCTCTACAATGTAGACTTCGCGACGATCCCTGTCTTTCGAGCGACAGTCGATAAACTTCTGCACACGATTGGACATGTCGGTTTTCTGCTGCAAGTTTGTCTTGATGCTCTGGCGCGTTTTCTCGGCATTTTCACGCGAACGCTTGTTGATGAGCACCTGTTCCATGATTTTATCGGCCGCGGCCTTATTCTCAATCAGGTACGTTTCCATACGCTCTTTGATGAACGCGGTCATGGCCTGCTGGATGAACTTGTTGTTGACGGCTTTTTTCGTTTGGTTCTCGTAGCTTGTTTGCGTGGAAAAGCAGTTCGTTACCAACACCAAGCAGTCTTGCACGTCTTGCCACTTGATGGGCGTTTCGTTTTTCGTGTACTTACCCTGCTGCTTGATATACGCATCAATTGCGCTGGTGAAGGCGCTGCGCGCCGCTTTTTCGGGCGAGCCGCCGTTTTCCAGCCAGCTGGAGTTGTGGTAGTACTCCTGCATCTGCAAGCCGCGCGAGAAGCAGAAGCACGCCGTGATTTTCACGCTGTAATCAGGCAGGTCGTCGCGATCGCGGCCACGACGGTCGGCCTGGATGAAGAACGGCTCGGTCAGGTAATCGTGGCCGATTTTCTCCAGAATGTAGTCCTCAATGCCCTTGGGATAGCAGAATTCTTCTTGGGTGAAGCCTTCATCGCCTTCTACCAGCAAGCGGAACGTCACGTTCGCGTTCACAAC
>CAKUDT010000051.1 GCA_934645125.1 uncultured Eggerthellaceae bacterium | reverse complement strand
ACGTAGAGTAGCCCCACAACCAGGCCCGCTTGCTGCGGGAAAAACGCCTCGCCTAAGAATACGTAGATGGGCAGCTTTGCCGAACAGCTCATGAACGGCGTAAGGATGATGGTCAGCTTGCGGTCGCGCTCCGAAGGAAGCGTGCGCGTTGCCATAACGCTGGGTACGCTGCAGCCAAAACCAATGAGCATGGGCACGATGCTGCGCCCCGAAAGGCCCAGCTTACGCAGCGGTTTATCCATAACGAACGCCACGCGCGCCAGGTAACCGCTGTCTTCAAGCATGGACAGGAAGAAGAACAGCACAGCAATGATGGGCAGAAACGACAGCACGCTGCCCACGCCGCCGAAAATGCCATCAATCACAAACGATTGCAGCACTTCGTTTATTTGGGCGCTTTCCATGGCGGCGGCGCACACATCGCCCAGCGCACCAATGCCCGTTTCAAGCAAATCTTGAAGGAACGCGCCAATAACTTCGAAGGTCAGGAAGAAAACCGCCAACATGATCAGGATAAACGCCGGAATAGCCGTAAAGCGTCCCGTAAGAATGCGGTCCGCCTTTTGGCTGCGCGCGTGCTCGCGGCTTTCGTGCGGCTTTACCACGGTCAAGCCGCAGACGCGCTCGATGAAGGAAAAACGCATGCTGGCCAGCGCCGCCGCGCGGTCAAGGTGGCTTTCTGCCTCCATTTGCAACGCAAGGTGCTCGATGGTTTCCAGCTCGTTTTCGTCCAGATTCAGCGCACGTGCCACCAGCGGATCGCCTTCTGCCAACTTCGATGCGGCAAAACGCACGGGAATACCCGCTTTTTTGGCGTGATCTTCAATCAAGTGCATAATGCCGTGGAGGCACCGATGCACCGCACCGCCGTTTTCCGTGGCATCGCAGAAGTCCTGTCGCTTGGGGCCTTCACCGTAATACGCAACGTGCATGGCGTGGTTCACCAGTTCGGTAATGCCTTCGCCCTGCACCGCGCTAATGGGAACAACAGGAATGCCCAGCTGCGCTTCCAGTTCGTTGACCAGCACCGATCCGCCGTTTGCAGACACTTCGTCCATCATGTTCAGCGCCAGCACCATGGGGATATCCAGCTCAAGGAGCTGCATGGTCAGGTACAGATTGCGCTCGATGTTCGTTGCGTCCACAATGTTGATAATGCCACACGGTTTATCCTCCAGCACGAACTGGCGCGTAACAATCTCTTCTGCGGAATACGGACTCATGGAATAGATGCCCGGCAAGTCCGTGACCAGGGTGTTCGCATGGCCCAGCAGCGGGCCGTCCTTGCGATCAACCGTAACGCCGGGGAAGTTGCCCACGTGCTGGTTGGAGCCCGTAAGCTGGTTGAACAACGTTGTTTTGCCGCAGTTCTGGTTTCCTACCAGGGCAAACGTCAGCTTCTTATCTTGGGGCAGCGGCGTTTCCTCGGACGCGTTGTGATAGCGACCGCCTTCGCCAAAGCCAGGGTGATCGGTCTCGTGAGGATGTCCGCCCGGGAACACACCGCGCTTTTGCGGTTGCCCCGTGTTTCGCTGGGCATCGCCAATGCGCGCAATCTCTTCGTCCACCACATCGCACAGCGTGATGCGCGCCGCATCTTCCAAGCGCAACGTAAGCTCGTAACCGTGAATGTGCACCTGAACAGGGTCACCCATGGGAGCGTGCTTCACCATGGTCACGTGGGCGCCCGGGATTAAACCCATGTCAAGAAAGTGCTGGCGGAGCGCGCCTTCTCCGCCTACTTGCTGGATAAGCGCGTTCTTCCCAATGGGAAGAAGGTTCAGGGTCAGAGCATCATCGTTGGCGTCGATATCAACCGACGGACGACCCTCGCCCATTGCATCAATGGAAATAGCTGGCATTTCAGTGCCAGGCTCACAGCAATTCGCCATATGAACGTTCCTTAAAGCGCGCGGTTTTTGTTCTTGATTCGTGCGCCATCGCTTCGCGTTAAAACCTATCTTTCAAGTGCGAAATTATAACGCAACCGCTCTTCAGGAACGAAAAGCAACTCAGAACTCTGACATTTCAGCGGCGGGAATCACGTTGGAGCCGCCCGGAGACACAACGCCCGCGCAGGTCAATGATGCGTTGCAGCAGGCAAGCCGTAGCCAAGCCGGCATCGGACCGAAGCCGCATTGCGAAGTGGCCAGCAGCGAACAAGCAGCTCGTGCGCATCAAGGCACCTACCTGAACAACTCATCATGGCTTCCCGTTCGCTGCATCAAGGCGATTCCACCCGATGTCCTCCACACAAGAAGCCAATCCCCGGCATTGCACACGTGGCACTCGGAACTTCCCGACCAATTGCCAACAAGCATATGCATATCGTGCCTACGCTTGAGCGTTTCAATTGATTCAGGAGTATTTTCAATAATCAGGTCGATAACCTCGGACAGAGGGCGCGTGTCCACGTGCTTTTTCGCCAGGCGCTTCACATCCCTAGAAAAAGAAGGCGCAAATTGGGCTTTCAACTTTGCCACAAGCTACGCCTCCAAAGCCGCAGCGATAAGATCCGCGCCATTATCGAAGGATCTTCCCGTGCCGCCAGCGGACAGAATCGCATCAGCCTCGCGAATGCTCTCAAGGCTCTCTTCATTGGGTTCCCAGCGTCCAAGATTCAAAGGAATTGAATGCGTACGCGCCATTTGCCGCCACAAAGCACGAGTTACAGAAGACAAGTCAAACCCGTAGTACTCAGCAACCTCTGCAGCAGCTTTTTTATCAGCTTCATCGCATCTAATCGTCATTGTTGCCATGATACCTCCTAACGTACTTCTTCTGCATATGCATTGTAACACATTACTGCAAGAAATAGGACCAAACGCAACAACGCCAATCGATGCTTTTCTTTTCTCTCATTCGGGCTTAAGGCACCATCAATGTAAGCCATCCCAATCGTCGTCTTCATCGTCCCGGCCATCGTCGTCATCTTCGTCGTCTTCATCAAAAGTCGTCTTCGTCATCCCAATCATCGTCATCGAAGTCGTCGCCGCCGTCGTCCCAGTCATCATCGTCGTCGTCATCATCGAAGTCGTCGTCTTCGTCCCAGTCGTCGAGAAGACTGCTGATGCTGGAATACGGCTTGTAGTCGTCATCGTCATCGTCGTCGTAGCCCAGGTCTTTTTTCAGCTGCGGATCAGTAGTTGTCGTGTGGGGCACCAAAGAGCCCGGGTATGCCCAGTTGTCCTCTTCGTAGCGAACGCGCTCGAAACCCGTAAGCTTTCCGTCGCCATTTCGGTCATAAAACGATTGGAAGAAATCCATAGCGCCCTCCTTTTTGCCTGTCCTGCACCATTTTACGGCGGGCAATCATTTTTGGCCCGTTTTCCCTTTTCAAGCACTATAAATGATTGCAAGTTCGCACTATGTCCCAAAAAACGGACAAGCTGGTTTTCGAAAAAGAATACCCTGGGTTTAGCTTCAGCGTTATGCGACATCACATTATTTTCGAAACGACAGGAGGAACCATGCCAACATGCAATCACTGCGGAAGCGAATATTCCGAAAATTCGAGATTCTGTCCGAATTGTGGAGCGAATACCGCAACCGAAACACCCGAACCGCAACTCGCACAGACTTCAATCCCGCAAACCGATAAAAAGGCCGCGCCTAAAGACAAGCCTTTTTATAAGAGAAAATGGTTTATTGTTGTCGTAATCATTCTTGTACTGGGAATCATTGGCTCCTTCGGCAGCGGTGGCGAATCTCAAACATCGGGATCAAGCTCAAGCGCGTCATCTTCCCAGGTGGCGAGCAAGACCGTTGATAAGTCAACGCTGCAAGCCGTTTACGACCAATATATGAACTTTGACCCCGATACGCTTGCCAAATACACCCAGGAAAGCCAAGCGGGCCTTGCCACGGCGCTATCAGAGGCGAAGGCCGTCATCGAAAAAGAAGACGCCAGCGAAAGCGAAATCAAGAAGGCCTACGACAACATTTTTGATGCTGTCAAAAACCTGAAAGAGCCCGAAGTATCGACAGAGTTCAAGAATGCGCTGAAGAAAGCACAGAGCTACAGCGACAACATGCATATGTCGAAAGCGGGAATATACGACCAGCTAATTAGCAGCTACGGCGAAGGTTTCCCCGAAGATGCAGCCCAGTACGCAATTGACCACGTTAAGGCCGATTGGAACCAGAACGCTCTTGCGAAAGCCAAGTCTTACTACAAGAATATGAACATGTCGAAGAGTGCTGTATATGACCAGCTAATTAGCCAATACGGCGAACAATTCACCGAGGAGGAAGCACAATACGCCGTCGATCATCTTAATGATTAAAGAAGGCTTCTGATCGAATAGGCAGGAAGCGCCGCATGCGAGTACGGCGCTTCCGTTTCCATGCTTCCGTTTCCGTTAAACATACCTTGCATAGTTTTGCGATTGATGGAACACGTGAGCGATGTAAACGGTGTCACCCTTTAATTTGTAAACCGCAAGATAATTATTTATATGCACAATTCGGTAGCCTTTTGCCTTCAGCTCGGGCATAGCGCTCACGCTGAATAGCTCGGGCATATCACGCAGCTGCATCATCTGCGCCTTGAACTCTTTTTTGAAGCTTTGAGCCGCTTGGGGGCTTCCAAGAACTCCCTCCAAGTAACTCACAATGCTTAAGTATTCCAACTGCGCCGTTTTGGTAATGACCACTTTAGCCATTTTTACGCCTCGGACTTATCCAGAAACTCAAACACATCCGCATAATCACCGGAGTCGATTTCTTGCTCTGCAAGCATAATGCGTGAGAGCAACTGGGCTTTCGCGGCCCCTTGCTGAAGCGCTTCGTAATAATCAGGGCGAAGCGCATAGAAAACCTCGTAGCCGTTCTTCGTAACGGTGATCGGACCGGACGCTTGCTCGACCTTCCGGGCAAACGATGCGGTGTCTTTGAGGTCTTTAACAGGTACACACGTCTGCACGGTGCGCCTCCTTTCTTGAGGTGGCCTAATTATACCATTGGTAACCAGGAAGGAGAACTAACTCCAAGCGTTTTCGATCAAGTTAACACGTTTTCCGCTGACACCAAACGTATCGTTTTCCCTTTTCAGACGCAGCAAATGCTCAAAAGATCCTATCATGTCCCAAAAAACGGACAAGCAATTTTTTACCATGAGCTATCCTAGATTCAGCTTCAACATAAACCTTGGTCAAACAGGAAAACGGGATTGCAAGGAAGCGATTCCGCAGGCCTTATACCGCGCAAGGAAGGAACATAAACCATGATGATTTCACCCGAAACATACGCTGAAGAGCTTAAAACCGACAGCCTGCAAAATCTTATTAAAGAACGCGACGAGCTGCTTGATTTTATTCAAAACTTTGAAAAGAACTGCATCGATTTCCAAAAACGCGAGCTGATTTTCAGCGGGGACGGTTGGAATATTCACCCATCTCCCGATGTTATGTACCAAGTGTACCTGGAATATCTAGCAAAGGTAAGCGTCGCGATCAGCAACAAATTCAACCAGGAATTCGAATCCAACGATATGTCGGCATAGGTCATAGCGACACAAAACAGCCCAACTTCACTCGGTCCGGGTCATGTTGTTGAAAAAACAGCGTGAAATTCGAAGTTGTGTTAGGTTGGAAGTACCTTGAAACCTTTGCGCGTTCAACGGATAAAAAATCCTATTCGCCTGCAAGCGTTTGAACCGGGGTTTTACTAAAGCGCATTTCAAGACAACAGCACATCCATCGAAAAACTCCCGGATTCGCACCCCTGACCTACTTCCAACCTACCACAACCTCGAATCCGAGGCCCTTATTTCAACAACATAGATTGGTACTTTGACTTTTCCGCTCAAAAAGCAACCTATAGAAGCGTCAGATGGCATCGTAGCTACCATTCATCGCGAGCATATCGGCATTTCGGAAACGCGCTGCATGCAATGAATGTATGCCCATCAGATTTCCGCTGGCGCTCAACAAGGTCGGCTCCGCAACGTGGGCATACCACGCCTGCGGCAACTTTCTTTGCTTCTTCGATATGCTCCTCGCGCGCCTCTTTTGTCGATGACTCCGAAAGGCTATCAAGCTGCCTCTTGATTTCCTCAAATGCCTTCCCATCAAAAAGAACGGAACGTGATGCAAGGTCTTTTTTCATCATTCTTACCAAGTTCTGACGACGAAGCACGCAAAAGAGCTCTGTGTCGTCGGGAACCTTTTTTAACTCGCAACGCTCGGAGAACACAATGTACGAACGAAAAACGCTTTCCGGCTGATCAAGCCATTTTGCCAGCGCCCTTACATGGGCGGCGTTTTGCTTGATGGGGTTATAGAAATGTTCTTTATGACCACCCTTAAGGCTCACCGTCCAGTTTTGTTGCTTTTCCGAACCGAAAATCCAACCAGAATAGTTTTTCGATTCGAACAGGAAAATTCCTTTTTCATGCAACATCAGAACATCAATCTCCGATGTGGACGTTGCCCCCTTGCGAGGCACCAATACATTGGAATACGTCTCAAGCCGACCCGGCAGGTTATCATGCCCCAAAGCGTATTCAGTCAGATACTCCCCATAATGCCCTTTGCCCTTAAGAACATGCGGTATGCTCTCGATAAGCCCCGGAGACTCCCCTTTGATGAAACCAAGCAAAGACATGACGTACTCCTTGAGTAGAGTTTGACTAGAACTTAAGAGAAAATCCATTGGTTAGATTTTATTCTATTGTTGCCATAAAGATAAGCTCGTTCTTTTCATGAACGGTACCTATCAAATCCTTCGCAGGAATGCATTGCACGGCGGTATAATTTGCAGCGTTGTTTGCGTTTCAAGGAGAATCAATGCGGAAATCAGAAGATGGCATTTCTAAATGCCCTAACTGCGGTGCCGTTATTACGGGAAAGTTTTGCGAATATTGCGGCACGCACTTTGCGTCTGACGACGACGCCAAAGTTGTCATCATCAACAACTTCTACGGGTCCGCAGACAGCGATTCCGCCGATCAAAGCGCTTTTAATCGCGGCTTCGCAAACAACAACGCGCAGGCGGCTTTTGCGTACGCCGCAGCGAACAACGCAAGCGCAGACGTCTCCCGCAAATCGCGCCTGATCGCGCTCTTGCTAGCCGTGTTCTTGGGATATTTTGGCGTGCATCGCTTCTACGCGGGGCAAATTGCAACGGGCATTGTTTACCTTTTCACGTTCGGGCTTTTGGGCCTTGGCTGGTTGGTTGATATTATCCGCATCGCACTTGGCTGCTATCGCGACGGTCAGGGGCTAACCATCCGCAACTGGTAACGCTATCACACAGCGCGCAATAGCGTGCGCGGATATATGGGCGACGCGTGAAGTCTATTCCAAAAATTGCAATAAATTTTATACCTGTACTTTTCTTCGGACACGCTCAAGGGTATGTGCAGATTATCATGCTATCAACATCCTCAAAGAAAAGGAGATAGCAATGTACGAACCCACTAAGCAAATCGATCAATTCCTGATTGCCGGATTCCAATACCACGATGGCGCCGACGTTTTGGACAAATTGGAAGTTGGCACGAAGCTGGACCTGGTGCCCGAATTCGACAATCCCTATGACCCCAACGCCGTTGCGATTAAGTACAAGGGCGTACACCTGGGGTACGTGCCGCGCGATAAAAACTCCCTGCTTGCGCAGCTGCTCTTCTTTGGCCACAAAGACGTGGTGCGCTGCAAAGTTGTCCAACGCAATAAGAAGGCTGACCCGCGCGAACAAGTCCGCGTGAAACTGTATTTGAAAGACAAGCGGTAAGGGAGGAATCGGGGCAGCCCTACAGGGCTAAAACTAGAACAGCGGAAAGAAAAGCGGATTAGAAAATGGGCATTGACGCAAATCAACGCCCATTTTGCAAGAAGGCTGCAACCAACCAAAGCGAATGTGGGCTAAAGGCAATCCCCCTTTAGCCCACATCATTTCTTCGTGCAATTTCGGCACCGATTTTGCGAGGAATTCCCACCACAAGCGCGTTTCCCATGCAGAAAGCACGGTTACCATCACTCATGCCCGTATTGGTCCAACCTTTGGGAAACATTTGAATCTGGTCTAACTCATCAGGGACCAAACGACGAATACG
>CAKUDT010000050.1 GCA_934645125.1 uncultured Eggerthellaceae bacterium | reverse complement strand
CCCAGGTGACGCCTTTCTCTTTTGCGAGCTTAATGACATCCTGAACAGCAGCCCTGGAACAACCGCAGGCCTTTGCGATTTGCACCTGACTCATATGGTTTTCCCGGCATCTCAGGATGTCGCGGTAATGCACTTTCTTCATGCAGTACCCCTTTCATCTCGAACGTGCGAACCCTATGTCGCACACAAGATGATTTTCCTGCAAAAAGAAATAACGTCATTGGCTAAAGTGCCAATGACGTTGGAATGGGTGCTGGTAGAAATTGTAGCGAGTGCCGCTAAAAATTGTATTCAGTGCCTGTTTGCATCGTAATAATCAGGTATCATCAAGGATCATCCGTTCGTCGATGGTAACAAACGGACCGCCACCGCTCTCATGGGCGCATATCTCAGGATGTCTGGTTTCGAGTTCCGGCCGGGTCATGCCGAGCTGTTGGAAGCTATGAGCGGCGTGGCTGACGGCTCGTGGGGTTTCGAGGAATTGGTGAGCTGGGTGCAAGCTACTGTGCGTTAGCTGGTTGCGATTGCGTTTTTCTCGGGGCGGCAAGTCCAGTCATGGGTTTTGCCGCTTGATGAGATTGCATCAGTGGTTGCTATCGTATCATGTTGTTGAAAAACCAGGGCCAAATTCGAAGTTGTGATAGGTTGGAAGTAGGTCGAAACTCTGCATTGAGCAGGAGTTTGATTATACTCTGGTCAAGTATAATCTTGAACTGGCATTTTCCTAAGATCTGTTTTTCGCAAACAACGCGCTTATGGGAAAATGCTTCGATTCATGTTCCCGACCTACTTCCAAACCGTATCAACTTCGAATTAGGGAGCCATTTTTCAACAACATGCATGAAAGTCAGTCTGTTGATGCGCAAATATATCGGTGCGTCCCACGTCGGCGGCACGCATATGGACGATTCCTCTTCCGCGTGCGACAATACTCATCGTAATAAGCGCAATCGATTGGAAAACGGAGGTTCCGCATGGCAACGAACACGCAGGGACGCGAGACGCAGCATTGCGAACTCGCCCTCAGATTGAGGTTAGATTTCCTCTTTGACGAGCTTGAGTGCTCTCGCATTCTTTTGGTGCCCGCCGCATCCCCTCTCGACGACCTGCACACTATGATCCAGGCCTGCGGAAACTGGCTGAACTACCACCTGTACAATTTCAAGTTCGTATCAAAGGGCAAAGTCGTGCAGGCGGAACCCCTCTGGCAGATAGAGCAGCTGGAGGATTTTACCCCCGAGATTGCCAAGCGCGACGCCGCGAAGGTCTCGGTCGAGGATGCGCTGTCCGAGTTGCCGTCCATGTTGTACTCCTACGACTACGGCGACGGCTGGGAGATATCCATCACGCGCATGGGCTACCTCTTCGATCGGGAATCGAGTGCTTTGCCGCACGTGGAGAAGGGAATCGGCGCCTGGCCGCCAGACGACGTCGGTGGCGAAGGTGGCCTGAGCAGGTTCCTGCACGCATGGGACGACCTCGCTGATCCCGAACACGACTACCTCGCCGATTGGGGGAAGCAGCAGGGGTTCGAGAAGTACTCGTTGGCGAAATGCAACCGCCGTCTTTCCCGCTGGGAGGACTTCAGGGCAAAAGAGGCGTAGACTCGCAGGGACTGCAGGCGATGACCCTTGGCCTTATGGGCTCGTGTAAACCACCCTCTTGAAGGGTGATTCATGATTTTGACTACCGTACGCACGACCAGCGCATAGACCAGGTAATGTGCCAACCGATTCCATGCAAAAGCTGAAAATAAACTATCCTATGAGGTGGAATTAACAATTGCCGCAAAATGATTACCGAAGTAAACTCTTCGTGATATCGCAGAAGAAATCTTCGCTCCACAAGTCGAGGGAGCTTCTGTTCGAAAGAAACGGAGCCACATCGGCTTTTGCATTTTCGTAGTCGATAGCATGAAATCGTTCAAATAAAGCGTTTTTCAAATGCGCCATCTCAAACTCTGCGTCATCTTGCAAAAAGCCTGTCTGCATCAATTTGGCTCTCAAGTGTGCAAGGTTTACCATAGTATTTCGAGAGAGATAGAACACGTAATCATATAAGTCACGTCCTTTAATTCGATTCTTCCAGCCTCGGCATAATACCGCATGAATCTTTCCTGCAAATAGAGAAGGTTCATTGTAAAGGCGCACTTGATACGGGGCGGGAAGCAAACGGTATCGTTGAGAGAACTGCGCGAAAGGCGCCGGATTTGTGTCTATCTCAAATTTGATTTTTATTTTCTCACCCGCTGCCGCCTGTATTTGCTCGCCCGGAAAGAACAACAATAAATGCTCTTGGGTATCACCTTTAAGAAATGCTGATTGAATTTGACTATCCACGTGCTTTTGCTTCTGCTCTACAGACATGTTGAGTCCGAAAGAACGCATTTCTTTCTCGAGCAGAGGGAAGTAACTACTTATATCAAATTCTTTACTTGGGGCCGTGAGCGAAAAATCCAAATCCTCGGAAAACCTGTCGAGGCCGTAAAAAATTCTAAGCGCCGTACCTCCATAGAAAGCGGCATGATCAAAGAGCCCAGACCGCGACAAGCCGCACAGAACCATCTCTTGGATTACTTCTTTCGCGGCGTTTTTCTTGTCGGCTGGCGTTGTCGCCACATAGGGCGCTAACATGTTATTGAAGATTGAATCCATTACTTCCTCTTTTCGAGAAGCTTACAAAGCATACGTAGGTTCTTTCGACGATACTGCGGCGCAAGCTGCAACAACAATTGTGTATTTAGTGTACAAAAGGCGGTTTCTTCTATACGCCAATCGGCAAAGAGAAGATCGCGTAACTGCTTCATACTTCCAACAGGGGTTGCCTTATAAAGCTGATCGCAAAGCGCTTTTTCTGGACTTGCGATACGGAATGCGTAGTCGCCTTCTGTCTCAATCCGAAGCCCCAGAGGAAAGACGGCCGATGGCACGTCTCGATAAGAGAAAGCGCCAAATGCATTCGTAAACGTGTTGCGGCGGTTCTTTTCGAATGTCGCGCTTGTAACCGTTGAAACGCGTTCCGGAATAAGTCCATAGAAAGACAGCGCATACTCAAACGAAACATATGATGGTCCGTATATACTCGCGGCAAGGCAGACTGGAGAGACAGAAGGATCCGTTTCGTAAATACCACGGTTAAGCGGAATAAGCTCATCTGCTTCAATCATTCGCATTATTTTGTTGTTTGGCGCCCCGTAGTGCGATAGCTCGTCTACGAGCATGCTATGCGTTTTTATCATCGATTTCCACCTCGAAATTGCATTATAGTCAATTAAGTGGAGGAAATAAAGCATCCTCTTACTATGCTTTTGTTGATATACCTATCTACTTACTTACTATATTACGCATGATGAATTGTCGGATATGGAAACCGGGGATTATCGGGGGACTGTTGTTGACAAATTACCCCACCTTTTGTCAACATTTCGAGCATCAGAAACCCGTGGTGCCCTGTGTATCTCGGGTTTTTGTGTGCTCCGCTGTGGTGTGCAGTCCAGGTTAAGATGTTTTCTGACGCGATGCCGCCCAACGATGCGGGCGGCATGATAAAAACGACCCACTTTTCGGTGGATTTTCTTCTTTGCGGTCGTTGAAAATCGGCATTTTCCCAGGTCGTAAAAAAGTAAGCCAGGGCAAACCCACAGAAAAATGGGTCGTTTTTGTCAGGGCGGGAAACCCTGCCACCCTTCATCAATCCAGGGGGCGCCCGTCGGCAAGGGCTCGCCTCACGACTCCGCTTGGATAATGCTTCACTTCACCCGCAACTCGCTCAACTTATCCAAAGCATCGCAGTTCGGCTCGACCTTTGTCGGCGGACGCCCCCTGAGGGTCTGTGTGTCGGGAGTTCGCTGCGCGCTTGGATTCGTGGCGCGTTGGCTTTTGGTTCAGGCGTCCCTTTCGGGTTCCTCGGCGGCATGTTGTCGTTTTTTCCGCCCGAATGCGCAAAATATTCCCGTTCGGAGCACCTCGGGGAGTGCTTTCGGTCCATATCGCGCTGTCTAAGCTGTCACTGATCCGCAAAAGCCCAGGTCGCGCACTGCAAGCATCAGCTGAACGAGGGTTGACACCACTTGAACCTGCCCCGAACAGGAATATTTTGCGCATTCGCGCCCATTTTCCGACAAGATGGGCCTGATTCGTTGCAATCTTGCGCTCACTCAGCCGAGTAGTAAACTGCACCGTTGGGTACTCAAGAGGGCGGTAACCCAATGTTCTTGGTATAGGCGATTGTTACTCAGCAGAAAGGCGAGGACGAGGTATGTCAGACTAAAACGCATTTTGAGAATAGAGCCGAGACGAAGAGGGACGACTCCATTCAAAAGACGACTGTCCGGTTACCTGGCCTAACTGATTTCGAATACGAATTGGTCGGATTCATTCTTCGAGTTAAGGATATCCACTTTGAGTTGATATGCGTCGGCGAGGCTTGTCGGCTCAAAGCCAGCAATGCATACCAACCTTAAAGTGACACTGTCGTTCGCGTCCAGCAAGTAAGCATCGAGGCTATCGGTGAACCAGGTGGCACCTTCATCTTTGCTGTAGATTGAATGATGTAGGCCGATTTCGCTCGTGTTGCCGCCAGTATGTTTCAAGTCGTATGAATTCACGATATAGTCTTTGCCCTGATAAGTGGCGGTTATGTCTCTACGCAGCCAGCCTGAGAAAGGGTCGCAGATACTCAGCTTGGCGCGGTCGTTGTTCCTAACGGCGAACTCCAGACAGATCAGGACGCGTCCCTTGTTGGCAGCGTAGGGTAGAAGGCTTTCGCTTTCGCTCTCTATTGGCAAGTACACGGTATCTGCATTGGTGATCTGGCCGGTTCTCACTGACCTGGTGGTGCTGCCGTCTGCATAGTAGGCCAGTGTGGCGCGATGCAGAGTAAAATCAATAATATCGGAAGAAACGGTGTCGTTCAGTCCGTAAGTTGGTGTCTTGGAAGCGGTTGGGCCGCAGCCTGGGAGTCCAAGAACGATGCCTGCTGAAGCGACGCCCAAGGCGCCGATGAAATTCCTACGTGTGAGCATTGATTCTCCTTTCGGTTGGCGCTTGCACATATGTGCAAGGTTGTCTATTAAGAATAGACAACCAATAACGCTCTCCTTGAGACTAAATTGGCTTTGTCACGCAATGGAGCAGGGGACGGAGGTTTGTTCCAATTTGGAACAAACCTCCGTCCCCCGTTTCATTGATGGATTGAGCAAGGTGCCTCTTGAAGCAAGTCGTTTCATATGTAATAATAAGAACATATGTTCGAGTATAAGTACATAGCAATTGACTTGAAATCCTTCTATGCATCGGTTGAATGCGCAGATAGGGGGCTTAATCCGCTCACGACTAATTTGGTGGTTGCGGATGCGCGGCGCACGGAAAAGACCATCTGCCTGGCCGTTTCTCCCTCGCTTAAAGCGTATGGCGTGGGCGGTCGCGCACGCCTTTTCGAGGCGGTGCGTCAGGTGCGCGAGGTGAACGCGGAGCGGCTTCAGGCCCTTCGTCGTGCGCGTGCGGGGGCGTCCCTAAATGCGCGCGCGGGGGCGCATTCGGATGCGTGGGCTGTCGCGCGATCAGCATCACATACGAACGCATGCCTTGCAGCCTCCGATGGGAGGAACAACGTGGCATCTTGCGCTCACAAGAGCGATTTTGATTCCGAAGGTTCCGGCAATCAGAGCTTTCAGAGCCCCCATCTTTTCGAGGACGACTGCACGGGGCGCGATCTTGAGAAGTATCGTGCGTTCGAGCAGTCGCTTTTCACGTTCGCTTCGTTCGATGATGCCGTAGTGCAGCAAAGCCCCGAAGTTGAGCTGGACTTTCTTATTGCGCGCCCGCGCATGGCGAAATATATCGAAATCTCAACGAAAATATACCAGGTATATCTGAAATATTTCTCGCCCGAGGACATCCACGTGTATTCCATCGATGAAGTGTTTATTGATGCATCGAAGTATGCAAACGTTCACAAGATGGATATCAAAACGCTTGCTTCTACGGTAGTCTCCGATGTTTTTCAGACAACGGGCATTACCGCAACAGCGGGAATCGGCACGAACCTCTTTCTTTCGAAAGTTGCCCTTGATGTTCTGGCTAAACATGAAGAACCTGATGAGAACGGTGTTCGCATTGCGATGCTTGACGAGCAAACGTATAAAGAACGCATTTGGCCGCATCGTCCGCTTACGGATATTTGGCGCGTGGGCAGGGGATACGCACGCAAGCTTGAAGCGAACGGTATGTTCACCATGGGCGATGTTGCGCGCTGCTCGCTGGGCGGGCGCGGCGATAAACTCAATGAAGATTTGCTGTTCAAGCTGTTTGGGAAAAACGCCGAGCTTTTGATCGATCACGCGTGGGGATACGAGCCGGTGACCATGCGCGAAATCAAAGAGTACAAGCCAGCGGTTAATTGCAAGGCGTCGGGGCAAGTGCTTCAACATGCTTACAGCACGAAGGCTGCGCGCTTGGTGGTGCGGGAAATGGCCGATGCGCTTGCGTTTGACCTGTTGGCAGAGGGGTTGGTAACCGATAAGCTCACGCTGACGGTTGGCTATGATCGTTCGTGCTTGGAAGACGGGGCGCTTGCTGCGGCGTATGCGGGCCCCGTCACTTTCGATCGATACGGTTGGGAAGTGCCCCAGCATGCTCATGGAACGGTGAATTTAGAGGAATATACGGCGTCGTCGCGCATCATCACGAAAGCGATTTTGGAGCTCTACGATCGCTCGGTGAATCCGAAGTTGCTGGTACGTCGCATAAACTTGAGTGCCGAACGCGTGGTGCCAAAAGAGATCGCCGAACAGGAGAAAAGCCATGGTCAGATGTCGCTTTTCGACTGGGAAGAGGAAGCGGGAGCGTCATCTGCCGGCGCAGGCGTCGCAACTGCTGGCGCCGCGGGAACTCATCGCGGCACGGCGGGCGGGACGGCTGGTGCGCCCGTTGGAGCGGAATGCGGGGCAGGCGTTGCGGACGCTCGCCCTGCGAACCCTTCTCCTTCGGAAGCTGCTCTGCTTGAGAAAGAGCGCTTCTTGCACGATGCTGTGTTGGACGTGCGCAACAAATTTGGCAAGAACGCCGTGCTTCGAGCGGTAAGTTTGCAAGAAGGCGCCACGGCGCGTCAGCGAAACAACCAGATTGGAGGCCACAACGCATGAGCTCGCTTGGAAAAATGCTTTCGGCCGCAGCGGATGCGGAGCGTGACTCTTCTGCTGATCAAGAAGCCTCCGATTCAACAAGCATGAGCGCGTTCGGACTGCAGTGGACGCTTGTGGAAGAGGGCGTTGGGCAATCTGCCACTTCTGCGGACACGCAATCCGCCGCGGCGCCCGTCAGCGCCGCACCCGCCCGTGCCGCGCTCGCTTGCGGCGAAATGCCTGGTAAATACGACGACATTATCAATCTGTCGCGCCCGAAATCGTTGCGCCCTGCCATGCCGCTGCGCGATAGGGCGGCGCAGTTCGCACCGTTTGCAGCATTAACAGGCTACGATGCTTCGGTGCAAAATGCTGCGCGCGCTATGGCGGCGCACATCGAGGAAATCGACCGGGGAATTCCCATCGAGCTGGAAGAAATGGTGTTCCCCACAGGCGAGAGCTTCGATGAATATGAGGCGTTTGACGACTTCGAGGACTTCAAAGACTGGTAGAACGTAATCCGCCACAGGTCTTGTTACAGGTCTTTGCGCTGGTAGATGCGCAGGCTTACGGCGCCGCTTGTTGCATAAGAGGCCAGCGCTACGGCAGCGCATATAATAACGAAAAGCTCAATGTTTTCGTCCATCCACTGGCCAGCAACTGCTAAGAAGTCAGATGGCACCAGGTAGTTGATGCAGCCGAAGACCGCGAAAGCGCAAACGAAAAACGCAATCATGGCATATCGCACGCCCGCCACATTGCCAAATTTGATCAGAAACGGCTGAACGAAAGCAACAATAATGAGCATTGCGGCAGTTGTTGTAACGCAGATGCCGGCGATTTCTATCGCTGGCAAGCATTCAAAATCGGCGCTCACGCTGCCAGCCAAGATGTTAGTGAGAGCACTCAAGGCAATGCAGGCAATAATGGTTAT
>CAKUDT010000049.1 GCA_934645125.1 uncultured Eggerthellaceae bacterium | reverse complement strand
ATTAACGCCAATGGTCGGAGTAGAAACCGACGCCGTTTTGCTTTCGGGCACATACGTTTCCTTGTTCAGGGGGTTATCGCACCCCGAAAGAACGCTTGCCATGCCTAACGCAAGAACGCAACCAATCACTGCGCACAAAACACGCTTTTTCACTCTTATCCTCCTGTTATTCCAGTCAAGCGCTTCTTTCGACTGACCTAGTCTTTGCCCCCACACTCGCGTACCGGGGCGGAGCGTGAACCCCTTACCCTCTCGCTCGCGCAACCGTGTGTTGCTATCAACGAGCGGTACGGCTTACCTCTAGAGCGCGCCATGCTCAGCAAACATGCAGTTCACCTTACGTGGATCCTTTCGACCGCGCCTGCCATGGAATTGGAAACATTCGGCGCTTTTTTGGCGCACGAACGTTGTCCGCAACTACAGACTCGAAAGAAGCAATGTTTAAGTTTAGCAGATACGCCTACTGATGTCTGTTTTCTCTAAATAAAAGCGCAAATCACTTCTCGGATCTTTCAACCGGATCTTTCAACAGCGCTTTAGTAGGTAGATTACGCGCCTTGCACGAAAAAATAACCACGCGAAGACGTTTGTAAGAATTTTGAAAGCATTTCTCTCTGTTTTGATAGCTTTTTGTCAACGGAAACGTCCGTTTTGATGACTTTTTGATAGCAGCGTTTTTTAAGATGCCTTTCATGTTACAGACAGAGTGCACATATCAGAAGAAGCCAAAGGCACCTAAGCACGCCTCGATTTCTTTTGCATGCGCGCAGCTCAAAGACGTGGCTCTTGAACTTGCCTGGCCCACCCGCTGCGCGATATGCGATGCGCCCGGCGCTCTGGTCTGCGACACCTGCAGACAAGCCTTGCGGTTTTGGGACCCTTGGCTTGCCTGCGCAACGTGCGGTGCGCCGTTCGGGTTCAGGCAATGCTGCGAATGCAATTCTTTCACGCGCGCTCGCAGGGGGCAAACGGAAAAGCCGCTGTTTTGCTCGAGCGCCGTGCTGTTCAGCGAAGAAAGCGGCTCGATCATCCGCTGCTACAAAGATGCTGGCGAGCAGCGTCTTGCCGCATTCATGGTTGACGCCATGCAGCATGCTCTTTCCCCGGAAAAATGGAAGTCCTTCGATGCAGTAACGTTTATCCCCGACTCATACGACGCCTACCTGCGACGCGGTTTTGATCATATGGAGGCAATCGCGCGCAAGATTGCCCGCGCGACTGATTTACCATTCCTGTTCGCTTTTGAGCGGCCACAAGCCCAAGACCAGCGAAAACTCTCTCAAAAAGAGCGCTGGAACAACATCGATAGCGCGTTTAACCTGCGTCTTTCGCAGCAAGCGCTCAGCCTGCCCAAGCGCATACTAATTATCGATGACGTAATGACCACCGGCGCCACGCTTCGTGCGGCAGCGCACGCGCTTGAAAAGAAAGGAGCCGCCCATGTTGAGGGGCTAACGTTTGCCCGCGTTGTTTGATGTTGCTGCGCCCGCGTAGCAGCGCGCATTCGCAATGCACCACAGTCGCACGCAAGGACGCCGCGCAGCACGGCACGGCGCAGCACGGTGTCACCCGGCGAGCGCTTGCCCAAAGTCCCAGCAGCCTTTGCCTGGCATCGCAACGCGCTCTTGCTGCAATCTACCAACCTCTTCCCCGCGAAGGCGGCTGCTCTACGCTACAATGGAAACGTATGCGAAAAAACAACGGAAAGGTACCCTATGGACGCGTATAAGCAAGAGTTCATTGAGTTTATGGTTCAAAGCGACGTATTGAAGTTTGGCGACTTCACTCTGAAAAGCGGACGTAAATCGCCGTTTTTCATGAACGCGGGCGCTTATGTAACAGGCGAACAGCTTCTGAAGCTGGGGCGTTATTACGCGCAAGCCATCGAGAAGACGTACGGCCTGGACTTCGACGTGGTATTCGGACCTGCTTACAAGGGCATTCCGCTGTCGGTCATTACCGCTATTGGTCTGCACGAACTGTATGGCAAGGAAGTTCGCTACTGCTCGAACCGTAAGGAAGCGAAAGATCACGGCGCCGATGCGGGCATGCTTTTGGGCAGCGATTTGCACGATGGTGATCGCGTGGTTATCGTGGAAGACGTTACCACGTCGGGCAAGTCCATTGACGAGACGTATCCCATTTTGAAAGCTGCCGCCGATGTTGAAGTAAAAGGCCTGATGGTATCTTTGAACCGCATGGAAGTTGGCAAGGGCGGCGTGAAGTACGCGCTGGAAGAAGTTTCCGAGAAATACGGCTTCCCCACTGCTGCTATTGTGGATATGGCGGAAGTCACCGAGCATCTGTACAACAAGGAATGCTGCGGTCGCGTGGTCATCAACGACGAAATCAAAACCGCGATTGACGAGTACTACAAGATTTACGGCGCAAAAGCCTAGTTTTTACTTACTAAAGCTTGGTGCTCGAATCAAAATCGAGCACCAAGCTTCTTAAAACCGCAGGTCAGCGCATTTTAAAGCTGCTTTGCGGAACCCGTACGACGGGCGGCTTCGGCAACAGCGGCTGCAACCGTGTCGGCCACGCGCATATCCAGCGCCGAAGGAATGATGTACTCGGGCTTCAGCTCTTCATCGGAAACCAGGCCAGCAATGGCATATGCAGCGGCAAGCTTCATGTCGTAATTGATGTCGCGCGCATGAGCGTCCAGCGCGCCGCGGAAGATACCCGGGAATGCCAGCACGTTGTTGATCTGGTTCGGCATGTCGGACCGACCCGTGCCCATAACCTTCACGCCAGCGGCAATGGCGTCGTCATACATAATCTCGGGCTCGGGGTTTGCCATGGCAAACACAATCGGGTCGGCTGTCATAGTCGCAATCATCTCGGGCTTCAAAACGCCTGCAGACGAAACACCCACGAATACATCGGCACCCTGCAACGCACGCGCCAAGTCACCTTCAATGTTCTCGGGGTTCGTGATATCGCACAGATCCTTCTTGTAACCTTCCGTGCAGCCCTTGCGACCGTGATGCAGAATGCCATTGCGGTCAACGGCAATAACGTTCTTCACGCCCGCCGTAAGCATCATCTTGATAATGGCCGTACCTGCGGCGCCCGGTCCGTTCAGCACTACCTTGATATCGGCAATGTCCTTGCCCACAACTTTCAGCGCATTCAGCAAAGCAGCGGTAACAACAATGGCGGTTCCGTGCTGGTCATCGTGGAAAACAGGAATATCGAGTTCGGCCTCAAGGCGCTGCTCGATCTCAAAGCAACGCGGCGAACCGATATCTTCCAAGTTCACGCCACCAAAAACAGGAGCGATAAGCTTCACGGCATGGATGATTTCTTCGGTATCCTGCGTGTCAAGGCAAATCGGGAACGCATCAACGTTGCCAAAACGCTTGAACAGAACAGACTTGCCCTCCATAACAGGCATGGCCGCAGCGGCACCGATATTGCCCAGGCCTAAAACAGCGCTGCCATCGGAAACAACGGCAACAAGATTGCCCTTGGCGGTGTATTTATACGCGTTATTTGCATCGTTATGAATCTCCACGCACGGCTGGGCAACGCCAGGAGTGTACGCAACGCTCATGTCGTCAGCTGTCTCGACCGGAACCTTGCTGGCAACCGAAATCTTGCCATGATGCTGCTCGTGCAGTTTCAGTGCCTCGGCATAGTAATCCATGAAAAACCTCTCCTTGTACTTGTACTTGTACCTGATTCACTTGAATGAGGTACGTCTGCATTGTGCTCTTCCGTATTGTAGGTATCTTTTTCGCGCGCGCGAGAAGAAATTCCAGCTGAACGCGAAATCGACAAGAAAGCAACAATCAAGCAGGCTCAGTCAACAAAAACGAAACGAATCACGCGCGGTCGCAACGCACGCACGAAAACGGTATACGGTATAAGAATCATCACGCAAGCAAGCATTGCGAAGAACACCGTGAACACAAGAGAAGGAGGCATGCCATGTGCACATCAATCGCATTTAACGGAGCATCGGGAGCATTGTATTTCGGACGAAACCTTGACTGGGAAAGAGGATTTGGCGAAATTCCCGTGTTCGCGCCCCGAAACTGGAACTGCACCTGGGCTTTTAATGGCGAGCTAGCCAGCCACGGCACACCAGCGGCTGCGCAGGAAACGCAGAAGGCCTTGACGCGCACAGACGCGCCGCATGCCGTGCTCGGAATCGGTATTGCCGCACAGGACACGCCTTTGTACTTCGATTGCATGAATGAGGCCGGCTTAGCCATGGGCGGCTTGCTGTTTGCCGGCTTCGCGCAATACGAAGCAGAACCCGTAGATGGAAAGATCAACATCGCATCGTATGAATTCCCCCTGTGGGTTACGCGCAACTTTTCCACTGTTGACCAGGTGTTTGAAGTGCTCAGCAAGGTGGCCATTATCGGTGCGCCCATTGCCGGCATGGACCCCACACCGCTGCATTGGATGATTGCGGACAAAAACCGCTGCATTGTGGTGGAATACACCGAGCGCGGCATACAGATTCACAACAACCCGGTCAACGTTTTAGCAAACCAGCCGACATTCGATTGGCACTTGGAAAACCTGCGCTCGTACTACATGGTTGCGCCCGACGTGCCGCAAGCAGCCCAGTGGAGCAACGCGACCCTGGATGCCTACGGAACGGGCGCAGGCATGCGCGCACTTCCTGGCGATTATTACTCTACGTCGCGTTTCGTGCGTGCCGCATACCTGAACGCCCACTACCCCGCTGTTGCGTCCGAGCAGAGAAACGTCACGCGCCTGTTCCGCACGCTGCAAGGCGTTTCCATGATCGAGGGCGCTTCCCGCATGAAAAACGGTAACTTCGAGAAAACCATCTACACCTCGGGTTATTCGACAGAAACGGGAAGCTGCTACTACACCACGTACAGCGATTTTGCGCTGAAGCAGTGCGCTCTGGGCGATTTTGATGCCGAAGGCACTGAGCTTGTCACGGTAGAATTTTAGGGTAGCGGCAGGGCGACAGGCGTTAAGCTCTTTGGCGCCTGTCGTATTTCGGCTGTCGTAGGCGCACGTCTACTGTCGGCAAAACGCCAACGCACGCGCGAACGTTGCATAATCGCTCACTCGGTGCGCGTCGCTTGCCACGTAATCAACCAAGTCTTCGCGCAGCAAGGCAGAAGCAGTGCGGCGGCGCGCATCGAATGCGCCGCCTTCAATAAAGTTTGCGGAAAGTTGTAGATAGCAGCCCATATTTTTTAATTCCCGGGCGATATCAAGATTCTTTTGCACATCGCGATAGCGCTCGGGATGCGCAATGACCACTTGCAAATCCATGACCTGCAGCGAATAAATGAAGCGTTGCCAATTCGTAGGCATAGCATCGTCGCTGAGCTCCAACAAGAACAAATTCGTGTCCCCGAGCGTGAACTCGGGGGCGCGCTCAATACCCAGCTCAAAAAGCTTACGCCAATTCACCTCATACCCAAGCTGCAATGAAATCCCCAGGTCATTGGCATATTTTTCCATCTCTGAAAAAGCAGCACGAATAAGCGAACGATCAAAAGAACTCCAACGGCAGTGGGGCGTGCACATAATGGTGTCAATCCCCTGCTTTTTTGCCGCGCGCAGCATGTCGCGCGATTCCGCAACAGAGCGCGCGCCGTCATCGACGCCCGGAAGGATATGACAATGTAGATCGAACACGCACGTGCTCCTTCACCGTTTTCCCGCGTGCCAGCAGGGGCGTTATTTCTTGAACACTCCCGGAGCAAACGGATTTTCGGACTTCGCGCCACCAGCCGCACCAGCGCCCGTCGCAGCCGTTGTGCCCGCAACGCCCCGCTTCTCGACAGAATGGCTTGCACGCGACGAAACACGACGGCTCGCCGGCGCCTGCATTTGCTCCTGCGCCGCTTCCACGCTTACGCCAACGCGCCGCGCCCACTCCACAACGTTGTCCTCATCAAACTCGCGCCGGCTTGCAGGTGCGGGCACTTCTTGCTCTGAAGCATCATCGCCCGCTGCGTGCGTGCGCTTCTTTTTGATGCGCTTGTTCTCTTCGTTGTAGTAGTAATAATAGTAGTAATCGTCGTCGCCTTTCTGGGCAAACGTGAGCACTAAGCCCAAAACACGCGCATTCGCGGCATCAAGCTGGGATAACGCATCGGCAACAGCGCGTTTTTTCGCCATGCGCTGACGAACAACCAGCGCCACGCCATCGGCTAACGTAGAGACCACGGCGGCATCCACAAACAGCGACAACGGCGGCGTATCAATAACCACGTAATCGAACGCGTTGCGCAGCGTGGCCATAAGTGCCGCGAAACGCTTTGTTGACAGCATATCCGAAGGATTCGCTACATTCGGCTCACAGTCAAGCAGGTACAAGTTCGGCTGCGCCGTTTGCGTTACAGCACGTTTCAGCGGAACACGACCCGAAAGAACCGCGTAGATGCCCGCGTTCGTGCGCATGCCCAAAACACGCCCCACGCTGCGGCGACGCATATCGCAATCCATAATCAGCGTGCGCTTGCCCGAACGCGCCATGGCCATGGCAAGTGCAATGGCGGTCGTCGTTTTACCCTCATCAACGCCCGTGCTGGTAATCACAATGGTCTTAACCGGCTCGTCTACACTCGCAAAGCGAATATTGGCAAGCAGCGTTTCGCTCTGATGCGAAAGTTCGTTGAAATCAATCGAAACAAACTTCTTCTGGTTCTTCTTCGCCATGGCTATTTCACCTTCTTCAGCTCAGGCATGGTGCCTAAAACAGGCAGGCCAAACAGTTCTTCGGCTTCTTCGCGCGATTTTACCGTGGTGTTCAGCATGTCCATAAGCACCACAATGGCAACGGCCACAAACAGGCCCGCCAGAAATGCAACGGCCAAATACATCTTGCGATTGGGGCCACTCGGAATGTCAGACGACGTTGCATCGTCAACAATGTTGACCGCCTTCAAGCCCATGGTCTCCACCGAGCACGAAGCCGTGTTCTTGGCAAATTCATTTGCAACGCGCGCCGCAGCCGCAGGATCGTTCGCCGTAACCGTAAGCGTGATAACGCGATTCGTGGTGGCATTCTTAACGCCCAGCGTGTAATCCTTCAAATCCTTCATTCCCAGGGCTTTCGCCGTAGCGTTGCGCACTTTAGGCGTATCGGCAATAACGGCAATGTCGTTTGCAAGCTGCTGAGACGCCGCTGTATCGGAACTGGTTGCATAGGACTGATCCTGCGAGATTTGCGACTGAGTCAAAACGTAAAGCTGCACTTCAGAGGTATAAACATCTTCCATAAAACCAAAAGCATAAATGCCCGTTGCCAGCGTAAAGACAACAGGAAGCGCAATAACCAGCGCCAGCCTCTTGTGCAGAAGCTGCAGGAGTTCAAGTAATGTCATGGAGAAAAAGCCCTTTCGTCAAAATGATAGACGTCATACTATCTGTTCTTCACACCAGTTTCAACCCGTATGGAACGGCTGGCGGGAAACTGCCGCAAAACGGCCTGTATTCATATAGAAACAATGGTACCTTATCCCTTTTTGCATGGCTATCCGTCATACGACCATCCATCGGTCACGCGTCGATAAACCCGAAACGACACATATAGTTTAAGAATACACCGAGACGCATGCAAGATGCACCCAAGGATATGAAAGATCGCAATAGGACAAAAAATCGCTATAAGCTATAATGAGATGCTGCATAAAAACAGGGGGGATTAATACGCAGGCATGAATAGCAAACTGAAGAAGATTCTTTGCAATGGGGCCTTCCTTTTGCTTTGCATTGGCGTGTCGGTCTACTTCGTGTTATCGGGCGAAGATTTCGGCGCCTTAGTGAGCTATATCCGCAGCTCGTCCCAAGTTTTCTGGATTGCCGGATTTGCGCTGGTCATTGCATTTATCCTATGCGAGTCCGCTATCATCTTCTATCTGCTGCGCGCGTTCGGCGATGCTCCACAGCTTTCCCACTGCTTTTTGTATTCCTTCGTGGGGTTCTTTTTCAGCTTGGTCACACCCACCGCATCGGGCGGACAACCCATGCAGCTCGTGTTCATGAAACGCGACGGCCTAAGCCTTACCCGCTGCGTTATTGCACTGCTCATTGTGACCATCGCGTACAAGTCAGTGCTTGTTTTAGTTGGCATCCTGGTATTGTTCGCCTGTCCGCCGTACACCATAATTTGACAGTTTGAGCACCCTGACCTCCCACTAAAGCCACAGGTCATGCGGCTATTTCTTTGTCAAGTTTTA
>CAKUDT010000048.1 GCA_934645125.1 uncultured Eggerthellaceae bacterium | reverse complement strand
GACCTTAGTCACCATCGAGTACGATGTGACTTATTACGAGCAAGATTCTCGTTCCATGCTTGCCATGATCAATGATTTCCGCACGGGAAGCGATGCCTGGTACAAAGACACCAGCGGTGGCAGGGTAGATGTTCCAGGGCTTTCTACGCTTGCCTACGACAAGAACTTGGAAAAAATCGCGCAGATGCGTGCTGCAGAAATTGCTGTGAATTTTGCCCATGAACGCCCCGATGGATCGGACTGCTTCACCGCAACGTACAATGGCATTAGCGCTTCGGGTGAAAATATTGCTGCTGGTTACGGCAGCGCTCGGGATGCCTTTATTGGCTGGCGCGAGGACAATGAAAACTATTACGGCCAAGGGCATCGCCGCAATATGCTCAACAGCAATTTCACGTCAGTGGGCGTTGGTCATGTATCTTTTAACGGTGTTGACTTCTGGGTACAGGAGTTCGGAACGTTTACTCAGACAACTTCGGTATCTGGTTCGGGCAGCACTTTCACCGAGCCGTATCGACTCACGGTTGATTATTCACAGTTCTCACGTTTCCCCAAGTCTTTCGAGTTTCCTGACAATCTGGGGCTGGAAACAGCTGGTGCAAGCGCACAGATTCCCTATGTAACCGCCGATAACGTGTCATTCGAAGAGACCTGGCCGCGCGCGTTTAGCGTCCGCGTTTACCCGTACCTGGTGAACACCGATCCTTCGCAAGTTCAGATTTCGGGCAACACAGTAACCGCCCTTGTCGATGGGCCAACGTCTTATGTCGTCGCATGCATTGGTGAGCAGATGTACCCCATTGCGGTAAGCTCGTACGCGCTCATATATTCTGTGGGCGACGAAGAATATGCAAATGGAAAGGTGCTGGTCAGATACTTGTCCACAGTAAAGGACGGCACCGTACCCACTTTGTTTGGGCAGCCCCTTGTTATGACCGATTGGTGCTACGAAACGCTTGTTGATGCAAGTGATGCCGAGCAGATAGTTGACGCATCGTTCTCAAGCACAACAGCCACGCGAAACGACCCCGTTATGCCGCGCCGCGGTGACGTGAATGCGAACGGTCGCGTTAACGTTGTGGATGCGCAGCTTGCCTACGACATTGCCTGCAACCGTTTTACCGATTACTCGCGTATTTCGATGGGCAGTTGGCTAGCCGCAAACTTCAATAACGACTTTGTACTTGACGCAAGCGACGCCTTTGCCATTCAAAGGAGCTACCTATGCTCATAGCGCAGCGGAAACGAAGCACGTCACAAAAGGTTTGAGAGAAAAGCGGGTGCCAGCGCATTCGCTTTTCTTTTTTTGAAGGGGGAGCGCACGGCGGGGAGAGACGAAAGGGAAGGAGTGCCCCACTGATGAACGGCATACAACAACCGACACGTAGCAGCGAGCAGCTTTACACGATCAGCTTGGACAGGCGGCTTCGCAATAACGTAGAATCTACCCCAGCTTCGCCAAAAAGCGCTCTATCTGGTCATTGACGAACATAGGATTATCCACATTCGAGTTATGTCCTGCACCGGGGACCCAAACAAGCGGAATATTCTCGCCTACCGTCCATTTCCTATTGAACGGCCGCACATCGCCCGCTTGGTCTTTTTCTCCGCACAGTAACAACGCCGGACAAGAAATGTCGTAGGGCCTATTCGCATCAATGGCGTCTGCCAACATGGTGTACCCGTGACCGGCAAGTTCGCAGTAAGAGCGCTTATCGTATTGTTCCATCATGGCGCGCATATTCGCCCGTCCGTGCTGCGTTTGCGCCGTTCCCGCAGGTCCCCAGCGCAAAAGCAAACTCCAGGGAATGGCAAGGTACATACCCTTGGTGTGGCGCAGCGCGGCAACTTCCCATTTCGGATAATATTTTTTCTTGAGCTGCGCCGAATCAAGGGAGATGAAGCCAGAAACGCAATCGGGGAACAGGTCCATATAGGCTTGAGCAACATATCCGCCCAACGACTGTCCAACAAGAACGGGACGCTGAATATCCTCGGTTTGCAGAATTGCATGAAGGATGCGCGCGTAATCATCCATGCTGAAATCAAGCGGGTAGGGGCGCGAAAGCCCGTGTGCAGGAGCATCCCAAACAAACACGTTGCATTTACCTGCAAAGTGGTCAATTTGCGCATCGAAGAGCGTATGATCTGCGGTAAGCCCTGGTAGGAGCACAAGCCATGACGCATTCTGCGCCGGTGCCGAGCTACAGCGGCTCGTCCAATAATGAACAGTTCCTTCATCTGTGTTGAACTCGTGCTCAACAAGCCCGCTCATGCGTTTCTCCTTAGGGTCGTTGCACTATTATTACGCCTTGTTATGTCGCAAATTGTGTTATCAATTATGTTACAACCGAAATAGCAAGCAAGCCGCAATTTCCCTCTATAATTATTTAGTTACATCAAAAAACGCATTGCGCCCTGCCCGGCACTGCATGAGTAAGCGAATATTCCAGCAGGGGCGGTAGACAAAGATCCGCGGAAGGCGAGAAAAGCAAAAGAGAGGAAAGCCCATGAAAAACAGCAGTTGGTTGCCGCGCGACGCTCGCATCACCGAAGCCCTGGCGTGGATATGCGCAGTTGCATCGCTTGCGATTACCGTTGTGCGCATCCCTCAGCTGCCCGACACCATCCCCACGCATTTCGACATCAATGGCATTCCCAATGGATGGGGTTCGCCCACCAGTCTTCTTGCGCTGCCTATCATCATCCTGATAGTAAACGCCGCGGTAAGCCTGATAGTTCGCAAAGTTGACCCAAAATACTGGAATCGCCCCGGAACGTTGCAGCCGGGCGATGAACAAGCGTGGTACAAGGCCAGTGCCCGTGGCTGCACGTGGACCGAACTTGAATGTGCGGCATTTATGCTGCTGATGCAGCTCGGGCTGCTTGAAGGCCGCTCAAGTGCGGTAATTCCCCTGGCGGTTGTGCTGCTTATAGCGCTTGGCGTAACGTTTTACGTTCTCATGAAGCCGTTTTACATACGAAAGCGGAAAGATCGGGCAAAGGACGAACCGGGCGAATAGTATCCGCCTACGTATAATACGTGTTCATAATCACTTGCTTCTTGCTTTATCTTGAACAAAAGCTTAAAGTATCCTGAAAATAAGCTTAAAGTATTTCAAGAGGCGGGGAATTGGAACTCAATAAGCACGAATTCGGCGTTCTTGTATCTTGCAGCAAAGACAAGAACGTGGACACGAACACTTTGGCAGACAAGCTTGATTGCTCTGCTTCAGATATAGAGAATACCTATCAGCGTTTGACCGAGCGCGGCCTTATTGATAATGGTTGCATTACTTCCCGTGGCATTGAGGCACTTGCGCCCTATCGCGTAGAAAACGCCATTATTATGGCTGCCGGCTTCTCGTCGCGTTTCGCGCCGCTTTCCTACGAAACGCCGAAGGGCCTGCTGAACGTTCGCGGCGAAATCATGATTGAACGACAGATTCGTCAGCTTCAAGAAGCAGGTATCAACGAAATTATTGTTGTCGTTGGCTACAAAAAGGAGCTCTTCTTCTATCTGGAGGAAAAATTCGGCGTGAAAGTCGTGGTCAATCATGAATACGCGTCGCGTAACAACAACTCCACGCTCATGGCGGTGCGCAAATCGCTTGGCAACAGCTACATTTGCTCTTCCGACAATTACTTCACCACGAATCCTTTCTCGCCGTACGAATGGAAAGCATGCTACTCCGCCGAGCTGTCTTGCGGCCCCACGAAAGAATGGTGTATCCAAACAAACGACGATGACCTGATCACGTCAGTCGAAATCGGCGGAAGCGACGCCTGGTACATGATTGGCCATGCGTATTTCGATCACGCGTTTTCCCGGCGTTTCGTGGAAATCCTCGAAGCAGAATACGATTATCCAGCCACGGCATACAAGCTTTGGGAGACCATCTATCTTGACCATATTGACGAGCTGGACATGGTAATCAACCGCTGCGAAGCCGGCACCATTTTTGAGTTCGATTCCCTGGATGAGCTGCGCGAATTCGATCCGCTGTTCCTTGAAAACATTGAGTCTGCCATCTTCGACAACATTGTCTCTGTACTGGGTTGCACGAAATCCGAAATCCACGATGTTTATCCGCTTACGCAGGGCCTTACGAACCTGAGCTGCCACTTCGCTACGAATTCGGGCGAATACGTCTACCGTCATCCGGGCATTGGCACCGAGAAAATGATCGATCGTCAGGCCGAAGTTGCCGCACAACAGCTGGCAAAACGCATTGGCATTGACAACACGTTCATTTTCGAGAACCCCAACGAAGGCTGGAAGATTTCGCATTTCATCCCTAATGCGGCGCTGCTTGATCCTCATGATCCTGACCAGGTAAAAGAAGCTGCGCAAATGGCACGCGCCCTTCATGCGGAAGAGGTAACGCTCGATCGCGAATTCGATTATCTGGCGGAAGGCAAGAAATACGAAGCGCTTCTTCTGGAGAACGGGCCCATCGAGATTGACAATTATGAAGCAATGGCGCGAGACGCTGAACGACTCAAAGCATTCGCCGAAGCCGATGGCGCTGAAAAATGCCTGACGCACAATGACTTTTTCAACTTGAACCTTCTGCGCGATAGCAATGGCAAGCTCAATCTTATCGATTGGGAATATGCTGGCATGTCCGATTACGCAAGCGATTACGGTACGTTTGTGGTGACGTGCATGCTCGAAGAAGACGAGGCCGACAATGCGTTGGCGTACTACTTCGGACGCACGCCTTCGGTTGAAGAGCTGCGCCATAACTACGCCTACGTTGCGCTGGCAGGATGGTGCTGGTACGTGTGGGCACTGCAGAAGGAATCTGAAGGAGACTGCGTGGGCGAATGGCTTGAGATTTACTACCAGTACGCAAAGCGGTACTCTGCAAAGGCGCTTGTGCTTTACGAGCAGGGTCAGTAAGGATTGAGCCGCAAAGGCATAGTAGCGCTGCGAACAATGAGCGCTCCCGAATTGACCGAAATCAAAAACGGTTATATTGAACAGGGCGAATGCAGCAACCAACAGAAAGGGATTCACCGGTGGATAAGCACATCGCCGAACTGCGTGAAGAACGACGCCGTAAGTATTTTGCGCGCGGAATTGCTTTCGCTGTGGCATCGGGTATTTGCTACGGCCTTTACACGGGCTTTCTGACCCTTGCCGAAACGCAAGGCGTGTGGGGCGAGTGGTTTGCCGGGGGAGAATGGGGGAGCGGTAACGCCGCGCTGTCCGCTTTCACCATCACGTTCGTTCTGGCTGCGCTTGCGGCGGGTCTCAATGACACCGTAAGCGGGATATGGTCGCTTGCCGTATGCGCGAAAAACCACCAGCTGGGCGACTTCGCCAAGACGCTTTGCAGCAAGCCGGGCGTTGTCATGATGATTTGCGCTGCGATTGGCGGGCCTTTTGCGACGATTGCGTATATCATTGGCCTGAACTCCGCAACTGCAAGCGGAAACCCGGGCGTTATCGTGCCTATTGCCGCTTTGAACTGCGCGATCGGCGCCATATTGGGTCGCATCTTCTTTAAGCAGAAGCTTTCGGCGCACATGGTGGCTGGTATCATCGTATGTCTGTTTGCGGCGGCGGCCATTGGCGGCGCAAGCTTAAGCACCATTGGCCCCGAGGCGCTAGTGAGCTGCTTCTTTGCGTTTTTGGCAGCATTTGGATGGGGTTTCGAAGGCTGTGTTGCGGGATTTGGCACCGTTCTGATTGATTACCGCATTGGCATCGCCATTCGTCAAGTGACAGCTGGTGTTTTGGAGCTGTTCATCGTATTTCCGATTTTAGCCATTGTTGGCGGCGGCGTTGAAATGCTGGGTGCAATTGCAAGCGCGGCTCTGACCAGCCCTGCAATGCTCGTGTTCCTTATTTCGGGATTCTTTGCCATGCCTGCTTTCAGCTTTTGGTACAAAGGCAACTCAATGTGCGGCGCCGCGCTGGGCATGGCGTGCAACGGCATGTATGCGTTCTGGGGTCCGTTCTTTATCTGGGTGATTCTGGGCGCGTTGAACATTGGGGGGATGGCGGCAGATTACCCGCCGTTGTCCGCGATTCAGTGGGCGGGCGCGCTGATTATGATAGTCGGCATCTTCCTGATTGCTGTTAACCCGCGTAAACTTTTCCGCAGCAGGAGAGGGGAGTAGGGGATGGCAAACAATCTTGAGCCGTTGTATTACGCTATCATCAGGCATTTTACGAATGATTGCGAAAGCTGCGCCGCCGATGTTGTGGATGCGCTGAAACCTAATTACACAAGTTATAAGCTGCTAACGTTGCACGATGTTGATGATGCGCTTGCAGTAGCTAAAGAAAACGGCATTCTGGAAGAAACGCGCTGCGATCTTGACGACGCTGGCGCTTTGCGCATTTTTTACCGCATCACCGATTTCGGCGCCGACATGATAACCCGCTACCTGGATTAATTGTTGACAAATTACCCCACCTTTTGTCAACAAATTATTTCAATGATTACGCGCAATCATTGAAAGCCTGGCGTAATACATGGTAGAATACATTGTATTCAACTGCAGACGAAAGGAGGGACGCTATGGCAACAATGACAATGCGGGTCGATGATGCCGACGCTCTGCTCGTGCGTAAATACGCCGCCTTCGAAGGAAAGACCATCTCGGACTTCATTCGCGACGCTGTATTCGAAAGGATCGAAGACCAAGACGACCTTTCCGTCCTTCGCGCGGCAATCGCAGAGGATGACGGTACGCGCTACAGCCATGAGCAAGTCTTATTGGAGCTGGGCTTTTAAATGGCTTTCCACGTTCAGTACACAAAAGCCGCGCTGAAACAGCTCAAGAAGATGGACCGATTTGATGCGCAGCTCATCGTTTCCTGGATAGGCAAGAATCTCGAAGGATGCGATGATCCGCGCGTTCACGGCAAGGGCTTGACCGCCAACAGATCAGGTGAATGGAGATACCGCGTAGGCAGCTATCGCATCCTCTGCGTAATCAAAGATGACATCCTTGTAATCGAAGTATTTTCAATCGGACATCGCAGCACCGTATACAGGCAGTAGCCCTAATCGCCGCAGCTTGACTAAATCTTGCAACCAATTTGTTGACAAATTACCCCACCTTTTGTCAACAAATTACGCGAATAACCAGCTGGCAACACGCCGATGAACAGGTATTTTCCAAAATTTCTTGAATTTTACGACTGATAATGTAGATTATGTAAACAATAAAACGTTTGCAACATATCCCTTCATCCCTTCATTCAGCAAGCATTTTGCTGTTATTTTATAAGCGTAAAAACCCTTGACCCGAACAAGCCATTTAACGAAATCCGCGCAACGCTTGATGCGGTAGCGCTCGCTTTATTGGCTCCGCTACCGCCCAACAACATTGCACGAGTTTCGGATCAATAAGCGCACCCGTTCCATCGAAATTGAGCAACGCAACCCCTAGGAAAAGAAGCCCAAGTCTTGCTCGTCCGGCAAGCCCACAAGGGCAACCCTATCAAGCAAGCAATTTCGCATCTCGCAGCTCGTCTCCGGCAAGAGCATGCAAGCGTGACAAGCCGCATAGTTCAAGCCCTTATACCCTTGGCCCTGTGCCTCGGAGCAAAGGGGATCGGAGGAGCACCACCCGGCGCCCGCAAGGGCCTCATCAAGCGTGACTTTGAGATTTTCCGGACAGCCCCGCCTGACCAATCCGCCTAAACTACCATCGGAATCGGAGGATGAGGTGTAGAGCAAAACGCCCGCCATCCTGTACTTATCATCAGGATACGTTGAGTAGATTCTCTCGCTAAGGGAAGATGCGGTATATCCGCATTCCATGGCTAGCTGTCGCATAAGGGCATGCGCAAACGTATGCAGTAAAACATATTGAGGCGAGAAGCTGTCGCACCTAACATTGCTTGCCGAAAGCCTTTGCGACATTGTTTCATAGCGGGAGCCCACACGGTGCTCCCAATTCCCTATGGCATCATCTCTGAACTTGATGAAGACGCCTTCTCCCAAAAGTTCAATGCCGGGCAGCCAATCAAGCTTCCCTTTGGAAAGAGGAGACATATCCCTGCTCGGCCCCGTGGGCTCGGGCGAAATTCTACGAAAACCCTCCAAAGCCATTACCTCACGGAGCCTTTTTACAAGGACTACATCCTCAATCAGCCGCTCGTACCCATCAGGCACAGCAACATGTTCCGTCTTGAAATCCTTGCCATCATGGTCTTCGCCGCAAAGAGCATGATATTCACTCTGTAAAATCCTTTGGCGCGTTATCTCAGCTTCGCCAGCATTTGACCCTTTGAGTTCAATCTCGTAAATGATTTCATCGAGCTCCGAATCGCTCAAATCTTCGCTCGCCA
>CAKUDT010000047.1 GCA_934645125.1 uncultured Eggerthellaceae bacterium | reverse complement strand
AGAACAGCAGATTGTTTTTGTCCAAGTTGTTGATAACGTCGTAAATTTTGAAGTGCTCCATGATGTCCACAATCTCAGGCGAAAAACCATTTATGTAGGCAATCAGGTTGTCCTTGATATCGTCGGGCTCGCTTGTAAGCTCATCCATAGTGAAGCGCGACGTGTTATAAAATTTCTGGCCCGAGGCCTTCTCAAGCCGACGATTCTTCATGGCTTTAAAGCCATCTCCGCTCGCATCGGCGAAAGCGGCAGGCAGCGGTTTGGCTGCCTCGTCGAGCACCGCCTGCTTGGTGGGCCGCAAGACAACGTCCAGGCGACGCAGCACCGTGAACGGCAAAATGATGTCGCCGTACTCGTGTTGTTTGAAGTTATTGCGGAGCAAATCCGCCGTGCCCCAGATAAAACTGGAGATTGCTGAATGGTTCAATGTGTGATTCCTCCTCGGAAAACAGTTTTCGTTCATTATATCCCCAGAGTAAAAAGGACTCACACTCCATCGACGATAAATAGATTGCTACACCGCAAGCGTTCGGCTATCAACGAAAATCAGCTATCTACTTTTTTCTCTTTTCAGGATGGCCTTTTAGATAGTACTTTCTTCCAGGGCCCGCAATCCTACTTCCGTTTTCCGCAACTTGGAACAGGGCGCCCATCTTCGCAAAATCACTAAGGTGTTTCTCGAATACATCGGCATCCTCCAATATCCACAACGATCCAGATTTCGTTTCACGATTGCGAACATCTTTGTACCTAAGATGGCGCTTCTCCAATTCCTTGACAACCCAATCGAATGAGGTATCGAAAACCACCGTTCTTGTTTTGCCCTTGGCTGTTGTGGAAACAACCCTCGCTGCATTTCCCCGAGAAACAGCTATCTCACTTGACCTGTTTTTTGATGAGGGCTGCGGCCGCAAGCTCCCTTTTTGCTTATCCGTCTTACCGTTGGACCTGGGCTTGCCGGGATCGTCCTTTGCAGCATCTCTCTTTCCCAATCGGACCCTAACCTCACTAGAAAAACTTGTTTTGCTGCGACCTGGATACGAACCATGTTCTTCGGTTGCATCGGGCCACCATTCTTCCCTTGTTTTTCCTTGAACCCAATCCTCGCACAACCCCGTCATTCCCCGATTGCACGTATCGTTCAATGATTTAGCGCACGTATTGCATCCTTTTACCTGCGGTAGCATAGGGTTTCCCGATCCAGTAGCAGACGAAACAGGATGCGGAGCTGTTTGTTTTCGTCTGTTCGTCGCTTGTTTTTTAGGGAATAGTTCATTGTACGGAGTGTGACGAGATTTCTTCCTTGGTTCTTCTTGCCCGACCTCGGAATATGACTCCTTACCCTCTTCGCCGGACGCCTTCGCTTCCTGATTAACGGCAGATTTCTTTTCAGGCAAGCCGGCCGGCTCTATGGAACCTGGCTCAGGCGAACGGGGCTGTTTTGCGACACTGCCCTTTTTAAGCTCAGTAAGCGCTTTGCCCGCAATAACAAAAACGCGCTCAGAAATACAGACGTTCCCTTGGTATACCGCAACATGAATCGCATTGCCATTTCGCCAAATATGCAGTTTTTGAGGAACATCGTTGATTCCTAAAATAAAACAACTATTGGAAACAGCTCGATATGTTGTTTGGGATCGCTTGCTAAATGGCTGCAGGACGCTCTTTAAGGTTTTTCCAGATGCTACCTGGGGTAGCGCTGCGATGACCTCTTTCCTTAGCGTCTTGAGACGACGATTCTTAACTCTTTTTTTCGCTTTCGGAGGTTTATTGTCGTGGCTGTACGAGCACGGAGCATCCAGGTTGCCAAAATCACAACCCGATGCTCCAACAAATCTTGCATGCCGATAAGCCATACAACTTGCACGACCCTTCTTGCTTAAAGCGAATCGAGAACTCCAACGCGCGAACCGTTACTCAAAAAACCGACGCACCTGATACTGGTAAATGTCATCCTTATCCAGGTAACCAATCGAAATTCCATTTCCGTTAAATGCCATTTTGCCCGTGGGTGCTTTGTCTTTTGCTTCTTCCAGCAAGGTAGCGATTTCGCTTTCGGTTACATCGTTGCGATTCGCCTTGATTAGATGCTTGGCGTAGGAAACTGCGTCAGACTGGTATTCGCCAGATTTATCTGCATGGATAATCATGTAGTCAACAATGTCGGCCGCTTTATCTCCCGTGTATTCTTCAGGGATGACCACTAGAAAAATACCATCGATCAGCCCATACCAATACCGATCGTTGACCTCGGTCAGATATTCGTCCATGGCTGGGTTCAGCGAACTATCATTCGGCGAACTATTATCCATTACCTCGGTATTAAATTTCGCAACCAGCGTTTCCACGTTCTCTTTTTCAACGAAGCCATATTCTTTTTGCGATTGCGCCGAATCGTTCGCTTCCTCTTCTGGGCTGGATTTCCCAGAGTCAGCCTGCCCGCAACCCGCCATGCCTAAAGACATAATTCCGCACAACGCAATGGCCAGAATCATCTTCTTCATGGTCGAACCCCTCTCAACAAACTGCAGATAAACGACTAAATTTGAGCCACTTTCTTTGCCGCCTCCCTTGGAATCAAATGATAACGTATCGCTCGGTTTAATCAATACGGCGCGGGATACCGGGAAGGGCTGCGTCGCGGCATCTAATGCGACACAACACCGCTCCAAAACCGCCACGATAAACGAAATTCAACCCTGCTTGTTGGAAAAACGGGGTCAAACTCGGGCAAATCGACGATAGGGAGTAGTTCCAACTCCCTATCGACCGACCCCCAGCCAATACCGCTCCGCGCAGAAAACCAGTACAACCCTGTGAACTGGGAAAACGTAAAACTGTTGCTCGCGGCTCTTCCGCCGGCCGTCGCCAACGGCTCGAATCGCTCGCGAAAATCACCCCCTATCGTCGATTTGCCCGAATTCAAGGCCGTTTTCGCAACAACCGCTCGCCAAATCCCGCGAATTCGGACGGCCCCGCCGACGAGCCTCTGCCCGGTAGACCGCTCGCTGCAACAATCACCCACCCGCGCACGATCCGCAAACCCGGTCAGCCAATCTACCGCAGAAGCGGAAGCACCAGACCGCAGCACAAGCGCAAACCCGGTCAACCCTACCCGCCTGATAAGCCACCCGTCGCAACAACTACGCACGCAACACCCAAAAAAGAAGCAACGTAGCGTTTAAACCAGAAAAAAGGCGCCGCCGCAATCTACCAATCGCAACGACGCCCTTAAAGCAATCAAAACATCAACCAGCAGCTCACAACCCGGTTTCAGCCTGAACCAAAACCGGCAACGCGCCTATCAGCTAACGGGTGAGCAACGCGCAGCGGGAGCTGCCGTCGATCTTCTTGGCAAGGTCCTCGACCTCGCCGTAGTACATGCACCACGCCTGGCAGTGCTGCACGCACATCGGGATCTTGCCCTTGGCCACGCGGTCCTCACACATGTCGCAGGCCTTCGTGAGCACGGGCATCCACGTCCACTCCCAGCGGTCGCGGTTGCCCTGGGCGCCCGTGTACTCGAACGGGCCGACCTCGGTCAGCTTGATGCCGAACTCGCCGGCGGGAAGGCCGAGGTGCTTCTTGCAGGCGACCTCGCAGGAATGGCAGCCGGTGCAGTACTCGTAGTTTACCAAAATGCCCTTCATTTATTTCTCAACTCCCCTCTTCATACGCTCTTGCCAAGAGTCTTCCATACCGTAAGCGTAAGGCTCGCCGGCAACGTAGTCGTTGCGGAAGCCGCCCTGCTGGGTAACCTTTTCGCCCGGAGTCGGTTCCGCATTTTCTTCGGTAACCTTGTAAATCTTGCAAACAGGAGCCTTCAAGGGATTGCCAATGCCACCAAAACCGGTCTCGTAAGAAGTGGTCAGGTTGTTGATGTTGGAATCAAACGCGCCGTACAGGTTCGGGAAGGCAGGCTCTTGCTCCGGATACCACCAGCCGTGCTCGGCATGAATGTAGTGCGGGTCAATCATCGGATCGATATGGGCAACCTGCTTGCAGCGACCCTCGGTGTTCTCGATCCAAATCCACTCGCCCTCGTTGATGCCGTACTCTTCGGCAACAGCAGGATTGATCTTTACCAGCGGATACGGATGGAATTCGCGCATCGTTGCCTGCTGGCGGTTCTCGGAGTGGAAGAACTCGTAGGAGCGCGAGCCGTTGATGCAGATGAACGGGTATTCCTTGCGGAACTCTTCATCATTCATGTGACGTGTCGTGGAAAGCGAAGCAACATGCTCTGCCAGCGGAGGAATGCCCCAAGCGCCGAACGTGGCGTAGGGCACCAGCTCGATGCGGCCGGAGGGCGTGGAAAAGCCCGGCTTGCCGTCGGGGCGCAGCATGCCCTTCTCGTACTTGTAGTAGGTGTCGCAGAAGTCGTCGTACTCGTAGCCGCCCTTCTCCACCAGGGACTTGAAGGAGCACTCGCCGTCGGCGGCGTGCTTCCTGTAGTAGTCGGTGTGGGCGTCCTCGATCTCGATCATGCCCGCCTTGGAGCGGCCCGCGGACTTGTAGCTCTTGCCCGTCTCGGGGTCGTAGATGTTGAAGCCGGTGTCCAGGTAGTCCTGCAGCAGCGCCTCCAGCGTGGGCCAGCGCTTCTCGAACAGCTCGGGGTTGAGCTTCAATCCCAACGCCACGACCAGCTCCTCGTCGGACTTGGCCTCGTACCACTCGGAGACCGACTTCATGGCGCGCAGCGGCGTCCACCACACGCGCATGGAGTCGCGCTCGGCGGTGGTCTTCAGCGGCAGGAAGATGTCGGCGAAGGCAACGGCGGTCGGCGTAAGATAGGGGTCGGCCACCACGCAGAACTCAACATTTTCAAGCATCTTGTAGATACGCGGAGCGGCATTGCCCGTGCAGGTAATGGCGTTGGCACCCTGCGACCAGAACATCTTCATGGGGTACGGCTCGCCCGTCTCAAACGCATGGTTCACGGCATCGCAGTCGGCCATGCCAATGAAGTGCACATAACCCGGATGCGTGACATCAACGGTCAGCTTCTTGGCGAAGGTGTCGGGGTCGCAGTACAGCTGGGCGGTGGCGTAGCCGGGGTTGATCTCGAAGCCGTTGCGCACCAGGATGTTGGTGCCCGGCTTGTCGATGTTGCCGCAGACGCTCATCAGGTTGGACACCGTCTGGCACAGCTGGATGGAGTCATTTTGGGTATCAAACGCCAGGCCCCATTGGATGGCGCCGCGCTCGGCGCCGGCGTACAGGCGCGCGGCCGCCGCGATGTCCTGGGCCGGGATGCCGGTGATCTCCGATGCCCACTCGGGCGTGAATTGGGCAACGTAATTCTTCAAATCATCGTAGTACGCGCACCACAAGTTAATGAATTCCTTGTCCTGCAGGTCCTCCTGCGTGATGACGTTCAGCCACGCCAGGGCAAGGGCCAGGTCGGTGCCGGGGCGGACGTTCATCCAGTACTCGGCGCGTGCGCCCCACCAGGTGAGCTGCGGGTCCACGGAGATGATCTTGGTGCCCATCTGGTGGCACACGTTCAACCAGTGGCCCAGGTAGCCGTCGGCGTTGGACTTCAGCGGTTCGCAGCCCCAAACAACAACGACATCCGGGTTCTTCCACTCGGGGTTGTTGTAGCGGTCGGCGTGGCCCTCGGAGGCGTCCACGATGGGAAAGTCACCGATGGATGCTGCCGTACCGCAAGTGCGGGGCAGGTAGCAGGAGTAGCCCGAAGAACCGATTGCTCCGATATTGGGGGTGCCCAGGCAGGCGCCGCCCAGGAAGGGGACCCACGACGAGATGTTGCGGCCGGTGCCGTGGTTCACGAAGATGGACTCGCGGCCGAAGCCCGCCTCGTCGATGTTCGTGTGGATCCAGTTAGCGATGGTATCAAGCGCTTCCTCCCAGGAAATGCGCTCCCACTTGTTCTCGCCGCGCTCGCCGGCGCGCTTCAGCGGGTACTTGGGGCGCTTCTCGTAGTTCACGCCCTCCACCAGGTTCAGGCAGCGCATGCACAGGCGGCCGTTCGCGCACGGATCCAGGGGGTCGCCCTCGATCTTCTCAAGCTTGCCGTCCTTGGTGTACATCAGAACGCCGCACGAGTCGTGGCAGCCCGGGGCGGAGTACGTGTAGGTGCGGGTGACGGTGTAGCCGTCCTCTTCCCATTGCCACTCCCCCTCGTGGTAAGCCTTGCGGTCGATACCATCAAGGAACTCTTGGTAGTTAAACAGCATGCTTCTTCTCCTCTCTTTTCAATCCCCCTACTGGTTGCGGTGCTCAACCGCAACCAAACTCCCCGTGTGAGAGTCGTAATCCCACAATATCGAACGAATCAGGATTCAACATGAGGTCAGACAGGCTATATTGAAAAACGTAAGCCTTCAGGGATTACGTTTTCCAACAGCAGCAACGGTCCTGATTATTCGCATAAAAGAATAGAGTTACGCGAAATCGCCAATCCTCGACTGCTTGCCAGCAAGCCAGCGCACTTCGCCGCCTTTGGCAACGGAATATCGACATTGTGGGGATATCACCCCCGCAGCGCGCGGCATGGCTATACTTGAACGAAACGAAACGGAGCAAAATCGCGAACGAAGCTGCACAACGCAAAGTTCGCACGAGGAAGAGCTATGGCAACCGACTTCATATCACTTTTCGCGGCGGCGCTCATTGCGGCGCTGTCCCCCATTATCGCGCGCTTGGTGCCGCGTGGCCTGGTGCCGGAAACCGTTATCTTGCTGCTTGCCGGTGCCCTTTTGGGACCGTACATGGCGGGCATCATCCAAACCACGGATTCCATCGAAATGCTTGCAGATCTTGGCCTGGCGTTTCTGTTCCTACTTGCCGGCTACGAAATCAACCCGCGCAGCCTTTCGGGCACGCAAGGCAAGAAAGGCCTTGCCACCTGGGCTGTTAGCATCCTTATGGCGTTCGCGGCAGTCGCACTGGCAACAGAGCTCGCGCCCACCTCTACCGAGTGCATTGCCGTTGCCATTGCTCTGACCACCACCGCGCTTGGCACGCTCATGCCCATCCTGAAGGAACGCCAGCTTGAAGGCACCACAGTCGGCAATGCCATTTTGTCCTTCGGCACCTGGGGCGAGCTGTGCCCCATCATAGCCATGGCGCTGCTGTTGTCATCGCGCAGCGAGTGGAAAACCATCGTCATCTTGCTGGGATTCATCGCGCTTTGCATCATCATGGCGGTCATCCCCGCAAAAGCGCGCCGCGCCAGCCATCGCGTATACAGGTTCCTCGCACGCAAGCGAAACACCACGTCGCAAACGCTCGTACGCGTTGTGGTGGTGCTGCTCATTGGGCTGGTGACCGTCTCGGCCGTCTTCGGCCTGGACATCGTGCTGGGCGCATTCGCCGCCGGCTTCGTGCTGCGCTACGTTATCCCCGAGGGCGACCACGAGCTGGAATCAAAGCTTGACGCCATTGGCTACGGCTTCCTGATTCCCGTGTTTTTCGTGGTGTCCGGCGCCAAAATCAACCTTGCCGGCGTGGGCGAACAACCGCTGCTGCTCATTGCGTTCATCGCCGCGCTGCTGGTCATCCGCACGCTGCCCATTATTGTAGCGCTTTCGCTGGGGAAGGACCGCCAGCTGCTCTCCATCCACAACCGCGTTACCGTGGCGCTGTACTGCACCACCGCGCTGCCCATTATTGTGGCCGTGACCAGCGTTGCCGTGAAATCGGGCGCCATGAGCCAGGAGCTTGCCGGCGTGCTGGTGGCCGCGGGCGCCATCACCGTGTTCCTTATGCCGCTTTTGGCGTCGCTCACGTACCGCGTGGTTGACGTGCACCCCGTGGAGGCCGCTCACGAAATTGCTGCGCACCCGCACGATGCGCGCACCATTTTGCACGAGCACCTTGAGCTGGGACGCATGCTGGCCATGCAGGAAATCGCGGCCCGCCACGCCGCGCGCGAGGCGACAGCGGCGCATCAGGACCCCAGCTGGGAAGACCTTGCGTTTACCCTGCAGCGCGAGTCCGAGCGCAAACGAGCCCTTGAACAGGCTATTGACTTCGCACGACAACAAGCGGCCGCTAAAGAAAACGCGCGAAACCATTTTGGCGAAGGCGAAGGAGAAGGCACCGGCGAAGGTTTCTCGATTGTCGATATCGCGAAAGAAACCGATACCATTCGCCGCCACATTGCAACGCGCGCCGTGCGCGAGTACCATCATCGCATGGAGGAATTAGGGCGCGCCGCAGAGCATGCCATCAAGAAAGATGACTCTGAACAGGGAAAATAAGGATTCACCATTGCCGCGATATTGCAAGCGCCGAAATAACTGCGTAGAATAGGCAATCGGAGCCCTCTCGGGTGCGTTTCAGGGGTCCTCCTATTTCCGATGATACGCCGATTGACGCCTATCTTTAACCCAAGCTTCTTTCAAAAGGGGCCTTTTCGACCCTCGCTTCATTTTGAAAAAGATAAACCACCGCGTACACGAGTTCGGATTTTTGGAATCCCCTAGGACCCTTTC
>CAKUDT010000046.1 GCA_934645125.1 uncultured Eggerthellaceae bacterium | reverse complement strand
ACATTTACCCTGTCTGCAGGGGTGATTAAGTCGGCTCTCTCAAGGGGGATCTCATCAACGACAAGGTCGATAGAAATGGGTTGCAAGCGTTTCGGGCCAAGCATCGGCTGAAAGACAATGCGTAATCCGCTTCGATATTCGTCTTCGACTTTTATTGGGTCTGCAGACTGAAGTATGAAACGCATATGATCGTCAAGATCGGTTGAAGCAAGTGCTTCTAACGTGCTAAGGGCATGTTCGAGTGACTGTTCTTTATAAAGCAGGTCAATGTCTCTTGTTGCGCGTGCATTCACAGTTCTAGCGAGCATGCTTTGGCCGCCCTTCAACACGAAACTGTGTTGCGGATCATTGAAGATGCGGCAAAGAAGTCTGTGAAAATAGAAACCCGTTATCGCTCTGCTGGTGTCTAGGCTTGAATTCCTGGCAGAGGCTTTCACCGCCATTTCAAGTGCGGCTGGAGTTTTGTATCTCATTTTAGCTGCTCCCCTTTGGTGCTCTTTCTGCAAGGGCGTGGATTATTGATAGTGAATCCTGCACATTTTTTCTTTTCGACTGGCAAGCAACGATTTCTTCCAGGCGCGCGAAGTTGAGGTTGCTTGCGGAGTTGAAGGCGTCTTCTACGAGAGACCATTCCTCGTTATCAAGGCAAAGGTCAACAAGCGTTCGCTCGGGTCGCGTGACGGGGAGGCCTTTGATCCAGGTCACATCCTCAATGTCGATTTTTCTGATGGCGAAATTTGCCGACTTCACGCGGGAGTTGATTCGCTGCGGCGCGTAGATACGGTAGGGCGATAGGTAGAAATCACCGAGCTCTTGTAGGCTTGCCGCGGTTGATCCGCCTATTGCAATTCCATCCCAATTTTCAATTTGCATGCGCTCGTGGGTGAATGCCGATGGGGCAGTGAGTTTCCATATGGCTGCGAGCTCATCTGTGAAATCGCTCTGTGATCCAGCAAGCCGGTATGCGCCATGCATTATGCGTTCGGCTCGGCCGGATGCAACGGCTTGAGATAATGCGTTGCGTGTAACCCCAAGTCGTGCTGCTTGTGCAGTGGTGAAGACTCCCTCTGAAGCAGAGAGTTCGTTGAGCGCTGTTATGTGGTTCGAATAGGTCATGTTGCAATTGTATGCTTAAAGCGGACATATGCAACATAGATTTACTGAATACGATAAAAGCGATACGGGCATTGTGCTCAAATTGTTTGTAGTGCGGCGCGGCGCATGCAGATTTTTTCGGCAGTGAAAGGGTAGGAATTACAGCTTGCGAAGCTTCCGAAAGCCAAGAACGCAATGCTTGGAGGCACTGACGGTGCTGCTCAAACGTTCGCTCGATTCCCCTCGCAATAGTGCTTCACGGTACCCGAAAAATTGCAACCGCAAAATACGTCATATTTCGCAAAATAGTGCAATTCTGCATTTCCCCAGTTCAACGCCACTTTCTTAAAATGTCCATTTTTCGATTCGTAAAAATATGCCATAATGGGCAAGATAGGACAATTATTTTGCATTTTGCTATTTCAACATGCGCTCTGATTTTCTATAATGAGTCTCGCTTGGGGAAGGGGACAACATGGCGGGTTCGTCAAAAGAACGCGAAGAAGAGTGGCGCGAGCTCATCTTCGATGCATACAATCGATGCATCGAGCAGGGTGCTGCTGTGTCGGAAATCACCATCAAGCGCATCTGCGAAGAGGCGCATATCTCCAAACCCACGTTTTATCGCTATTTCGACAACAAAGAAGACATGGCAATTTGGGTGTGCCGTCGCGCCATTGATGCGGGATTTACCCAAATAGGACGTACGTGCACTTGGTTTGTTGGCTTGTATCGCACGTGTCTTGAATTCCTGCGTTACAAAGCGTATTTCTCTGCCGCCCCGAAAGGCGCATCGTCTAGCATGGCGGGTGACGCCCTTTTCAACTACAAACGTGATGTTTTGATGGAGACGCTTACGAAGTATCGTCGCGAGCGCATTGACTCCGTTGCCGCTTTCCAGATTGAAGCGTTTCTGGTTTCGTCGGGCTCGATGTTTCGCTATTGGGGCGAGTCGGGCATGAACATGTCGCCGGAAGATATTGCCGCGTACATTACTAGTTCGGTTCCTTGGGGTTTGTACAACCTGCTGAAAGAGCCGATTAGGGGCCTAAGCGACGAGCAACACCACATCAATCGCATTGCTATAACAAGTGTTGAGGGACGCCCCGTGGACTATTGGGCGCTGCGAAAAGATATCCAAGACGGGTCGGAGATCTTACGACATATCATGAATGAATATGGTGTGTCTGAAGTGGGAAAATAAGAGAAACCATATCACAGTTTTTCATAATATTTTCAATAAGAACTGGTATTATCGCCTCTGATAAATCGGATACTGTATTGAAGACCGAAGCAGAGGAGATGGTGTCGTAATGCAGCTAGACGAAAATGGTTTGGTCAAAGGGAAACGAAGCGGCGATGTTCTTGAGACTGCCTTCAAAATGTTCTCTCATGCTGCAATTGATTCCATTAGCATGACGGATATCGCCGACGAAGCTCGTATTGGCGTTGCAACGATTTATCGTTATTTTGGCACAAAGCAGAACCTGGTTATTCGCGCATGCGCGTACGCGATGCGTATGCGTACTGAGAAAGTGTTGCAGCGTTTCAAAGAGGAAAAAGTCGCCGAGCGTCGTGGTATTGAGCAGATAGAGTATCTGCTTATGGGCTTCGTGCAAGATTACGAAGAGCAGCTTGACCTGCTGCGATTCACTACGAATGTCGATCAATATTTCTTGGATGAGTCCAATAAAGAGGCGCTTATTCCTTGTCGCGATGCGATGAAGCCCATCTTCGATTTGTATTACCATGCTTTCGATCTGGCTATTGAGCAGGGAGATGTTGTTCCCGAGTATTGCAATCGCGAGTATCAGACCTGCAGCATTATGGCGATTATGGGTGCTGCGCAAAAATATGCCGCAAATGGCATTTTCTGCGGCGCGGATGTAGTAAGGCAGAAGAATTGGTTGACGTGGCAAGCGAAAATGACCCTCCATTTCCTGGGGGGGGGGCTGCCCTCTGAAGCCTAATTCCAAGGTGCCGCGTTGCTGCGCGTAGAGTGGCGTAGCACTCGGAGAATGCTCGGAATGTTGGTGCGCAATGCGCGGAGGGTGCTCGGAGTGCAGTTGCGCGGCGGCGTAAGGGTGCGCTAACGTGTGAAGGATAAACGTGAAAACGTCCCAACCGGTATGGCTGGGACGTTTTTTGATTCGGGTTTCGTATTTTTGCGTTTGCGGTTTAACACATTACTGCATCATCTGCAGTGAATCCCTCCAGCGATCCTTCCTTCACCTGGATGCATGCATAGCAAAGGCCTTCATCGGCTGCTGCGGAAAACTGTCGCTTAGCTGCGGGAGCGATCTTCAGCCAATCGCCTGCTGCAAGCGCAATTTCTTCGCCATCTACCACGGCTGTTCCTTTTCCAGAAAGAATGCCATAAATTTCTTCGTTGTTCTTGTGGGAGTGAACGAAGGGGACCCCTGCACCTGCTGGAAGCTTATTTATGCTGATCTCTGCGCCGGTCAGCGAAAGTTTATCATGAAGCTCGACGCGCCCTTCATTGCCGATGTTTGTTTTTGTGTAGTTTGCCATGATTGCAACCTCCATCTTGGGTTTTGTTCTTTAACCTTACAAGATTGCATTTTATAGACGAGTGCATTCAAAAACGAGTACGCATCTTTTTGTAACTGTACATTCAGTTTCGAATGCGTTAATCTTGCAGCAATAAATGGCGATGCGAATAAAGGAAGAAATGGGCGATAGAGGTTAAACATGAAAACGAAAGATGAATTACCTGAATGCCCAGTAGCTACATCGGTTGCCTTGATTGGTGGGAAGTGGAAGCTTCTGATTTTGAGAAATCTGAAGCTAAGGCCATGGCGTTTTAATGAGCTTCAGCGGAATTTGGAGGGAATATCTCAAAAGGTGCTAACTGATAGCTTACGGCAGATGATTGATGATGGGTTGGCGTATCGGTGCGATTATCACGAAATGCCACCGAAAGTGGAGTACGGCCTGACAGACCTGGGGAAAGCGATGTTGCCAATCATTGATGCGCTGGCTGATTTCGGTAATTACTATAAAGTGGCTATCGAGAGGACTCGAGAAACTTCATTGGACAGGGGTGAAGAAAATTAGAATCCTGTTTGTGTGCCATGGCAATATTTGCCGCAGTCCTATGGCGGAATATGTTATGAAGCACTTGGTCAAGGAGGCTGGGCTATCTGGCGAATTTGCAATTGACTCCGCCGCGACCAGCACGGAAGAAATAGGAAACACACCGCACCGTGGCACGCGCCGCGTGTTGGCGGAAAACGGTATTGCGTGCGGCGAGCATCGTGCGCGTCGCATCAATCGCAGCGATGCGGAGGCGTTTGACCTGATTATCGGCATGGATTCCGCAAATATCCGCAACATGAGAAACGCGTTGGGCGCCACCGCGCAGGGTAAGATGTACAAGCTTATGGAGTTTGCGGGATCAACCGATGACGTTGCCGACCCTTGGTATACGGGCGATTTCGAAACAACGTTCAATGATGTTTATGCAGGTTGTGCAGGGCTTTTAGCGTTTTGCAGGAAGAATTTGCGATAAGGCTTCTTCCTCTGTTCCTAGAAGTTTTAGGCATTGCGCCTCGAGTTCTTCCAGGATGAACCCGTTTGCATACCAAACCGTCTCGTAATGCATGTATTGCAGCACGTTTTCGTCCCAGAAGAATTGAAGCGAGGCGGGGAAGTCTTCATCGGGAAGCCAGAGCTGAATTTGCATGGCTAAGTCGTTTATGACAGTGAACTGGGCTGATGCATCGGCTTTGTTGAGCGGAGCACCACCGATTGCTTGTGCGGCTTGTGCCAAGATGCCGCTCTGCTGCGCTTCGAAAGCGGCCAAGCGTGCTTCTTGGGCTGCGTAAATGCTGCTCGGTCGCGGTGCTGTTGCTGCTATTTTCGTATGCAAGCTTTTCATGTTGACCATGGTTCCGCTGGCGTGGCATGAAGGCTGAGCGTATCCCAGCAGGTCGTAGATGGTCATGGCTTCGTTGAATTGCGCTTCTGACCAGGTGGTTTCCGTGGAGACACCTGGGGCTGCGGTGCTGGCGGGAGAGCTGGGGGCGCTTGGGTTTGCGGCGCTGGTTTCGGCGGTCGTGCCAGCCGCAGGGGCGCCCGGGGTCGCAGGGGCGCCTGGGGCCGCGGGAGCGCAAACGGAGACGCCCGGGGTTGTGGCAGCGCCCGGGGCTTCGCATTCTTCGCGGCGTTCGATGATGCCCGTGCGCTTGTTCAGGCGAAACGGCTGCTCAAAGAACCGTACATACAGATAATCGGCATCTTGTTCAAGCCCAAATCGCTCAATAAGCGCGCTGTGATCGGTTTCGCAGAACGCTTGCGCGCAGGCACGCTTCGTCTTCTCGTAATTCGATTCCGCCATGGGTCTCTTCGCCTCCTTGTTCTTTGAGCTGCGCTGCTTCGATCAGCGCTGTTGCGTTCATTGTACTCCGCACTTGCTTTGTATCGTGCCGCGCGGCGCTTTGCGTTCCGATGCCCGAGCAAAAAAGAAGGATTTTGAAGACTCTGTTCTTTTACCGAGCAGGTTTTTGACAAACCGTGGCACTATCGCGTGATGGAGTATAATAGACGCTCTTGTGTTCGCGGGTGCGTCCGCATGGTGCCCTTCCAGGTCAAACGAGTGCGTTCAGATGGGCATAATGAAGGGCTCTTAGCGCGAACATCAGCAAAGAAACGAAAGAATTCCCAGGTAGAGTGGCTATGACGGCAAGCAAAGAGACACTTCAGAAAACGAAAATCTACACATACGACTGCACGTTGCGCGATGGCGAGCAGGGCGAAGGGATTGCCCTTTCCGTTGAGGATAAGCTGCGCATTGTGCAGCGCCTTGATGCGTTCGGTATTGATTATATCGAGGGCGGTTTTCCTGCCTCGAATCCAAAGGACATCGAGTTTTTTCAGCGCGTGGGCAAACTCAAGCTGAAAAATGCTCGTTTGACGGCGTTCGGTTCTGTGTGTCATAAGGACATTTCCGCAGATCAGGACAAAGGTCTTGCCGATTTAGTGGCATGCGGGGCGCCCGTTATTGCCGTTGTTGCAAAAACGTGGGACCTGCAGGTCACGCGCGTGCTGGAGACCACACTCGAAGAAAATTTGCGCATGATTTCCGATTCCGTTGCGTTCTTGGTGGCGCAGGGCAGAGAAGTTGTGCTGGATGCCGAGCATTTCTACGACGGGTACAAGGCGAATGCGGAATACGCGCTGGCGTGCGTGGGGGCGGCTGTTTCCGCGGGCGCGCGCATGGTTTCGCTGTGCGAGACAAACGGCGGCGTGCTTCCGTTCGAGGTCGAAGAGATCACCGCTGCGGTTGTTGCTGCGTTTCCGCAGGTGAACATTGGTGTTCATACGCATAACGACACGGGATGCGCGGTGGCAAATTCCCTTTCGGCAGTGCGTGCCGGCGCGCGTCATGTGCAGGGAACCATCAACGGCATTGGCGAACGCGTGGGCAATGCCGACTTGCTCACCATTATTGCCGACCTGGAACTGAAGATGGGTTTTTCCTGCGTGGGGCCCGATAAGCTGCGCGAGCTTTCCGAGGTTGCGGCGTTTGTGGCTGATTCGTGCAACCAGTCGGTTTGGGCGCATCATCCGTATGTGGGTTCGGCGGCGTTCGCGCACAAAGGTGGGCTCCATGCGAGCGCCATCGCGCGTTTTCCTCAGGCGTACGAGCACGTTTCCCCTGATGCAGTGGGCAATAAGTCCCATATGGTGGTAAGCGAGCTGGCGGGCAAGGCATCGCTTGTTGCGCGGGCGCGTGCTATTGGCATTGACTTGGAGCAGTACCCCAAGCGCGTTGCTGGCATTTTGGAGGACATCAAGCAGCGCGAGAACAAGGGCTATTCGTACGAGGCAGCCGATGGCTCCTTAGCCATGCTCATCTGGGGTCATTTAGGCCAGGTCAAGCCGCATTTCACGCTGGAGAGCTTCCGCGTGATTGTGGACGATTACGAAGACACGGGTGCCTTCGCGAAAGACGCTATGTCCGAAGCCACCATCAAGATTCACGTGGGCGGTAAGCGCGTAGTTGCTACAGGCGAAGGTGCCGGCCCTGTTGGCGCGCTGGACAACGCGCTGCGTTTGGCTATTTCCGAGGTGTATCCCGAAGTTGCCAGCATGGAATTGGTGGACTTCAAGGTGCGCATTTTGGACGAGAACGTGGGAACCGATGCCATTACACGCGTTGCCATTACCACCAGAAACGGCGAGCACATGTGGGGCACCATTGGCGTTTCGGAGAACATCATAGAAGCTTCATGGAACGCGCTGGTTGATTCGATTGAGTTTGGCCTGTTCAAGCTGGGAAAATAGCGAGAGGGTGAACGTGGTGGATAATTTGAGAACGCACGAGGTTGACGAGTTGCTAACGGTTCTGTCCCGCCTGGACGACCCTGATACCATATACGCGCTGTTGCAGGATTTATTCACCGTTCGCGAGATTCGCGACACGTCTCAGCGCTTGCAGGTGGCGCGTATGCTTGCGAAGAAGAATTCTTATACCGCTATCGAGGCGGCAACGGGGGCGTCGGCAACTACCATCGCGCGCGTGTCCAAGTGCCTGAGCTACGGCGCGGGCGGGTATGCGGCGGCGCTTGAGGCGCTGGAAGAGTCCGGCGCGCAGGAGTAGCGGCCAGCGACGGCGCTACGCAGCGGGCGGAGAGAACCGTGGGCGCAGTGCGACGAGCGGGTGGTTTCCCGTACGCGGCGCAGGAGTAGCGGGCGGAGGAGCGGCAGACGCTTTGGGCGGTGCGTCAGTCTGGGCTGGCATGCGGGTGACTTCCCGCACACGGCGCAGGAGTGACGGGCGGCTGTGACGCGTGGACGGACTTGCGGGTTGGCTGCTTCAGGCACTTTCGACGGACGATCGCCAGCCGTTTCAAGTACGACTGCTTCGCATGCAAGTAGAGAAGAAGAGATTTCGAGGTTTCAATGGAAAAGATGACGGGTTTGACCAGCGAAGAGGTGCGACAGCGCATTGCTTCGGGCGATGTGAACGTAGATGCGAACGTGCATACGCGCTCGATCAGGGAGATTCTTTTTGATAACCTGGTCACGCTGTTCAACGCGGTGAACCTGATTCTTGCCGTTATCGTTTTTCTTACCGGCTCTTACAAGAATATGCTGTTCATGATCGTTATTGTCGTGAACGTTTTTATTGGCATCATTCAGGAGCTTCGCTCGAAAGCGGTTACCGATAAGCTGTCTATTGTTGCAAGCGCGCATGCTTCCGTTATCCGTGATGGCGTGCGCCAGAAAATTGAGCTTGACCAGGTGGTTCGCGATGACGTGATTTGCCTGGGGCGCGGTATGCAGGTTCCCGCGGACTGCGAAATTATTGCGGGCGAATGCGACATGAACGAGAGCTTGCTTACGGGTGAAAGCG
>CAKUDT010000045.1 GCA_934645125.1 uncultured Eggerthellaceae bacterium | reverse complement strand
TGGTGGGGATGATGGACTGCGCAGCAGCGCGAGCGCGACGATAATCCTTGTGCGGCAAATCCAGAATCTTCTGGTCGTTCGTGTAAGCGTGAACCGTGTTCATCATGCCGCGCTTAATGCCGAAGCTGTCAACCAAAACCTTGGCGACAGGAGCAAGGCAATTCGTGGTGCAAGATGCGTTGGAAACAATGTTCATGGTAGCAGGATCGTAATCCTTGTCGTTGACGCCCATAACAATGGTAGCATCTACATTCTTACCAGGGGCAGAAATGATGACCTTCTTTGCGCCCGCTTCAATATGAGCAGCTGCCTTCATGCCATCGGTGAAGAAGCCAGTAGATTCGACAACAACCTGAACGCCCAGCTCGCCCCACGGCAAGTTAGCAGGTTCGCGCTCTGCAAGAACCTTGACGTTCACGCCATCAACGCAGAAACCGTCCTCGGTGACCACAACGGAATCGTAAGCACGACCATGAATCGAGTCGTACTTCAAAAGGTGAGCCAACTGTTCCTTGTTACCCAGGTCGTTGACTGCTACGACTTCCAGCTCAGGATCGTTGAACATTGCACGGAAAGCCAAGCGGCCAATACGACCGAAACCGTTGATGCCAACCTTAGTTGCCATGTCTTTTCCCCTTTCATAAGGATTATAAACAGTTTGGTTTGCCAGGACGCAGGCGCCATAGCGCACAATTCGCCCCTGCAGTTTACCTACCTATCAACGTTACCACGAAAGCGCGAACGCGCAAGCATCAAACCTGCGAGCGTTTCAAATCATGGGCAAAATCCAGAATACGCTGAACGCGATGAGCAATGGCGGACTTGGAAAGCGGCGGATCAAGCATCTCGCCCAACGCCTTAAGCGATGCATCGGGATGCGCCAGGCGAAGGCGAATGATTTCGCGCAAAGCGGGCGAAAGTTTGCCCATGGCTTCCGCATGGCGAATCTGTTCGACTGCTTCTTGGAACTCCAAAAACGCGTTCACCGTTTTGCGCTGATTTGCAATTTCCGCGTTCGTCGCGCGGTTCGCGTCGTTGCGGATGCTCTTGTAAAGACGCGCGTCCTCGAAATGCAGCGCGCTGGTGTGCGCACCCGTGAACGCAAGGAAATCCGCAATGGCATCGCCGCTTTTCAGATAGACAATATAGGTGTTGCGCCGGCGCGAAATGCGCGCAGGAATGCCTTTTTCCGTGAAGATACGCGCAACGTCTTCGGCAATGGGCTCGGCCGCAAACGTAATTTCAAAGTGGTAGTTGCCCTTCGGGTTCGCAATAAAGCCGCTGCCCAGAAATGCCCCGCGCAGGTACGCCGCAGCGCAACATTCCTTCTTGACGATAGAGGGACGTAAGTGCATTTCCAGACCGCCCGATTCGGAAAGAACGCCCATATCGCGCAGCGACTGCTCAAGACGCGGTTGATACGGCGCTTCTATCAGGTAGTTTGGCGTTTGGTGCAAAACACTTCGGCGGATCGTGAGATTCGTTTGCAAGTCGTAGATATCGTTGAGCAGCTGCTTGGTCAAGCGCGCAATGCTCACGGAATCGGTCACGACCTCCAAACGGTACTTGCCCGAACCGCTCAAGTAGAGCGTGCCATCAATGCGTACCAGCGCCGCAAGCGGAGCGCGCTGGCAATGCGTGCACACAGGGCGAACATGCGAAAGCTCGTCTTTTACATCGGAGGTAAACGCCATTATTTCTGTGCCTTTCCCAACGTCTTTCTCACGCTGGAGCGCTGCCGGGAAACCGGTGCTTGCTGCGTTATACGGCCCGGTGTCTGCGGCACGGCACGGCTTGCAGGCTGTGGCACCGCACGCTCAAGCGCCTTGCCCATGGATTTGCCCAATGCGCTGCGCAGCACAGAAACGCTGTGCCAACCGGGATGCTCGGGATTGTAGAAGTCCCGGGTCATATACGCTATTCCCTGTTCCCTAAGGAACGTGCGATCATCGGGCCTCAAGGAAACACGACGCATTCCCTGCGGAAAGCTTGCTTGAGAGCCCGAACGAGGAGCATCGGCAAGCACGCAGTCGATTCGCGTACCCATGCCGTGTGTTTGCAACGCTTCCACCTGGTCTTTTACCCCAAACCCACGTGTTTCGCCTTGTGCATCGGAAATGGAGCTCACGTATATCACGTACGCATTCGATTCGCAAATCGCCTTCGCAACGCCCGGCACTAAAAGGTTCGCGATAACCGAGGTGAACAGCGAGCCAGGGCCCAAAATGACGAAGTCCGCTTTGCGCAGCGCGTCAAGCGCCGGCTCGTACGGCTCAATGCGCTCCCCTTCGCGCGTTGCATGCAACCACGCACGATTCAGCGGCTCCGATGAATGACACGCGCACGCCTGCCCGCGCACCTCGTGCCCCTGACACGTAGATGCCGCAAGCTCAACATGCGTAAGCGTAGAGGGAAGCACATGACCACGCGCCTGCAGAAGGTGTTCGCAAATCTCAATGGCCTCGGGAAAAGAACCCGAAGCGTCTTCCAATGCCGCAAGCAGCAAGTTTCCCAACGCATGATTGTCCGCGAAAGGGAAGCGGTATTTGAACGCCTGCGCGAACGTGTCCTCAGGATGCGCCGCAAACGCCGCCAAGCACTTACGCACATCGCCCGGAGGCGTCACGCCCGCTTGTTTGCGCAGCTCACCGGTAGAACCGCCGTCGTCGGCCATGGCAACTACCGCATTCACCTGGCAGTTCAGGCTCAAAAGGCAACGAATAGACATAGGGGCGCCTGTGCCGCCGCCTACCACAACGGCACGCTTGCCCGCAAGCGGGTTGCCGGCTGATGGTTCGCTTTCGCGTTTCGCATGCGTCAATGGCTTGAACTGGGACGTTAACGATGGATCATGGGTGAAATGAGACAATGGCATAGCGCATCCTTACCTGTTATGAGGAAGCGTATCAACGCCGCCGTCTTCCTTCACGCGGCGCGAGGCCGCGGTTTCCGCTTTCATGAGGTCGCGGTGCGCAACGCTTACGCGATACCCGTGCGTTTTCAGGTAATCGCCCGTTGCTTCCGCCAGCGCAACGCTTCGGTGCTGGCCACCCGTGCAGCCAACCGCAATCGCAAGTTGCTGCTTACCTTCAGACACATAACCAGGCATAATGCAATCAAGCAGGTCAAACCAACGTTTTTTGAAAAGCTCGGTTTCGGGGCAATCCATAACAAACTTGCGCACCGGATCATCCAGCCCGGTAAGGTTCTTCAACTCGGGATCGTAATACGGGTTCGGAAGGAAACGCACGTCAATCACCACATCGGCATCGGTGGGTGCGCCATGCTTAAAGCCAAACGAGTACACGGAAACGCTCAACGTCTTGCGCGTTTCTTCGCTTCCGAAAAGGGTGCGCAACCGATTATGCAGCTGAGCAGGCAGCATGTCAGTTGTGTCGATAATGTAATCGGCGCGCTTCGCTACCGATGAAAGCAGCATACGCTCGCGGACGATGCCCTGGCCAATGCTTGAACCGTCATCGCACAGCGGATGTCTGCGACGTGACGATTTATAGCGCGAAACCAGCTTTTCATCGGCGGCATCAAGGAATACGATGCGATAGTCCACGCCTTTTTTGTCCAGTTCAGAGATGATATGCGTGAGCTTTTCGAAGTAAATGTGGTTACGCGCGTCGCACACCACCGCCGTGTAGGTTTTCTGAGCGCCTTGAACATCGGGCGCGCGCAAATCAACAAGATCGGCAATCAAAGGCGCCGGCAGGTTGTCCACGCAAAAATAGCCCATGTCCTCGAACACGTGCATTGCTTCCGTGCGGCCCGCGCCGCTCATACCTGTGATAATCACGAGATTCGGCATTTTATTTTCTTCGACAACGCTTTCCAAATGTTGTGCCTCGTTAGGACGTTGATCAAGAGCACCCTGCTCTTTCGGGGCGCCTTTTCCATCATCATTCGCAATCGTCATGGGAATCTCCTTCCTGATCGCTTGCCTGCTTGTCATTATACTGCCGCAACACCTTATAAAGCTCCTCAGCAACTTCATCGGGCACGCCGGGCACTGCCTGAAGCTCCTCAAGCGATGCCGCTTTCAGACGCGCAAACGAGCGGAACTCCTTGCGCAGCGCTTTCTTGCGCACTGGTCCCAAGCCAAGAATTTCGTCGAGCACGGAAAGCGTCATGCCCTTCCCGCGCAGCTCACGATGAAACGTAATAGCGAAGCGGTGCGCCTCGTCACGCACTTGCTTGACCAGGTACAACGATGCCGAGCCACCGGGCAGCACCACCGGACCGCTTTCCTGCCAGGGCACGAACAGCTCTTCGTCGCGTTTAGCCAAGCCGCACAACGCGATATCGTGGATGCCCATTTCGTCGAACATCTCAAGCACGGCATTGAGCTGCGGACGGCCGCCGTCAAGAATGATCAAGTCAGGTTTCGAGCCAAAACGCTGATCTTCCATGCGTTCGGCGCAATAGCGGCGCTGCATGACTTCCTGCATGCACAAGAAGTCATTCGCTTCGTCAAGCTGGGCTTTTATCTTGAAACGACGGTATTGATTCTTCGCTGGCTTGCCGTTTTCGAACACGACCATCGATGCCACGGTATACGAACCGTGGTTCGTGGAAATGTCGAAGCATTCAATGCGATGCGGCGGGCGCTCAAGAGCAAGAGCGCTTTCCAGCTGAAGGAGCGCGTTATTGATGCGCTGGTCATCGTAATTCGTACGCACTTTGTAGCGCATCAAAGCGTGACGCGCATTCGTTTCCGCCAGGTTCAAAAGGTCGGCTTTCTCCCCTTTTTCGGGCGCAACGAAATGCACTTTCGCACCGTGCTTGCTTGCCAACTTGTCGGTAAGCCACTGGCTCATGGCGGCATCGTCTTCAGGAAGCGCGCGAACAATCACCTCGCGCGGAATTGACGTGGCCACATCGTAATAACGTAGCAAAAAGGAGTGCAGTAAGTCCTGGTCAACGACGTTCGTGCCTTTATTCAAGATGAATTCGTTGTTGTTGATGATGCGCCCTTCGCGCACCATCAAAACCTGCACGCCCGTAATGGTTTCTTCGCGGAAGAACCCAATGACATCCGCAAAAAGGTTTTGCGCTATCACCGCATGCTGCTTTTGAGAAAGCGACTTGATGGTATCGATGCGGCTTTTGATACGTCCCGCACGCTCGAAATCCAGCTCACCAGCTGCTTGCGTCATTTCCTCGGTAAGCTCAGCAATAAACTCGTTGTGATTGCCCGCCAAAAACCGCTGGATGCGTTTGACGTTTTCCTTGTACTGATCAGGCGTGATGCCGCCACAACAGGCTCCAGGACCCAATCCCACATGGCTGTCAAAGCACGGACGCACGCCCGCATTTCCCAAAAACGCATCAAGCGAGCCGCTATCGGTCAGGCGCTTGATGCGACGCCATTCCGCGCACGATGCAGAACACAGCGGCACCACGCGGCGCGCAATGTCTATCATCTCGCGTGCCGCTCGACTATCGGTGAAGGGTCCGAAATATTTCGTTCCTTCACGGTGCTTTTCACGCGTGTATTTGATGGCGGGGAAAACATCTCCCGTTGTGAGCGCGATGAACGGATAACTTTTATCGTCTTTGAAGTCCGCGTTGAAAAACGGCGCGTATTGCTTGATCAGGTTGTTTTCCAAAACAAGCGACTCATGCTCATTTTCCACCACAATATAATCGAACGATTGAATCTGATCCACCAGCAGCGGAATCTTCGCGCGATCGTCCTGGAAATTCACGTATTGGCGCATGCGGGCGCGCAGCTGTTTTGCCTTGCCAACGTAGATAACGGCGCCTTCTGCATCTTTCCATAGATAGACGCCCGGCAACGTGGGCACGTTATCAAGTTCGCCACGCAAGCGCGTGAGTTTTTCCTGAAGCGTTTCTTGCGCGCGCGCTGCAGCGCAGCTGGGGCCGCCGTCAAGGCCGTTTGCCGTGGTGCCGTCAAGGCCATTCGCCGCGGCGTCATCAAGGCCGTTCGCCGTGGCGTCATCAAAATCGTTTGCCGCGGCACCGCCAAGCGCGCCTGACATGCTGTCACCAGGTGCGCTTTCGGTTATGTTTTCCGTAATGTTTTCCATGCGGATTAGTATACCAGTCGCATGCGCACGCATGACGCGCACAGACCCACGCCCCGCAAAACCTGCACTCCGCTTGTTGACAAATTACCCCACCTTTTGTCAACAATCTCGCTTCCCCGCCCGCCGCTTAACGGCCCCGCAACGCGTTCGCCGCGCAAACGAAACGCTTTATTAATGGTTTGTTAAAACGACACACTTCTTGACGAAAATGAACCATACTGCCATCAGTGAAAATACCAAGCGAGTGTCTTGGCATACTTCGTGCAAAAGGAGTTAAAGTGAGCTACGTACAAGACGTTCTTGAAATGGTCAAGGCGAAAGACCCCGAGCAGACCCTGTTCATCCAGGCTGCAACTGAAATTCTTGAAACCCTTGAGCCCGTTATGAAAGCACATCCCGAATATCAGGAGAACCATATTCTGGAGCGCTTCGTTGAGCCCGAGCGCGTTATCATCTTCCGCGTTCCCTGGATTGACGACGCCGGCGTGGCGCAAGTAAACCGCGGCTATCGCATTGAGTTCAACAGCGCCATTGGACCCTACAAAGGCGGCCTGCGCTTCAACCCCACCGTCAACCTGGGCATGCTGAAGTTCTTGGGTCTTGAGCAGATCCTGAAGAACTCCCTGACCACCCTGCCCATGGGCGGCGGCAAGGGCGGTTCGGACTTTGACCCGAAGGGCAAGTCCAACAACGAGATCATGCGTTTCTGCCAGTCGTTTATGACCGAGCTGTATCGCCACATTGGCCCGAACACCGACGTTCCCGCAGGTGACTTGGGCGTAGGCGGTCGCGAAGTTGCCTACATGTTTGGCCAGTACAAGCGCATCGTGAACGAATGGTCCGGCGTTTTGACCGGCAAGGGCCTGCAGTTCGGCGGCTCGCTTGCCCGCACCGAGGCCACCGGTTACGGCCTGGTTTACATGGTTGCCGAGCATCTGAAGTGCAAGGGCGATTCCCTTGAAGGCAAGACGGTTGTTGTCCATGGTTCCGGCAATGTTGCCATTTACGCAGTTCAGAAGTCTGAACAGCTGGGTGCTCGCGTTATTGCCGTGTCCGACACAAAGGGCTACGTTGTTGACGAAGAAGGCATTTCCGTTGAAGCGCTGGAGGCAATCTACAACGCAAAGCGTTCCGGTCACGACAAGGGTGTTTCGCTGGCAATGTACACCGATTATCGTCCGAACGCGAAGTTCGTTGCCGAAGACGGCCGCGGTGTTTGGAAACTCAAGTGCGACATTGCTCTTCCCTGCGCACGCGAGAACACGCTGCTTCTAGAGGATGCTCAGGCTTTGGTTGCAAACGGCTGCAAGATTGTGGGCGAAGGCGCGAACATGCCCACCACACTTGAAGCAACTCAGTACCTCAAGGACAACGGCGTGGTATTCTTCCCCGGCAAGGCTGCAAACGCAGGTGGCGTAGCGGTTTCCGGCCTGGAGATGAGCCAGAATGCCGAGCATTTGTCCTGGACGTTCAAGGAAGTGGACAATAAGCTCAACGGCATTATGTGCAACATTTACCATGCAATTGACGACGCCGCAAAGCGTTATGGCCATGAAGGCGATTACGTTATGGGTGCAAACATCGCCGGCTTCGAGAAAGTTGCCGACGCTATGATTGCTCAAGGCGTTTGCTAATCCGAAGAGAAGTTTATACGCTCTAACAAATAAGCCGCTGATTTCACCGTCAGCGGCTTTTTTCGTGTCAAAACAGCAGTTCAAAATCAAAATGCATCTCTGCGCCCGCGGCACTTCGAACTTGAACTTCATCTACTCGGCCCCGCCCTCGTGTTGCAGCTTGAACATTAGCTTTTGGTTCTCAATCTCCGCACGAAGCTCCTCTTCGCTTGGAAGGCACAGCTTGTACTTGGCGGCGAAGAGGTGATCATTATCGTGAAGCACGGAGTAACGCGCAATCGTATCGCTCGTCTCGGTGCAGAGAACGATGCCGAGCGTAGGGTTGTCTCCCTCGCCCCGCTTAAGGTCATCATACATGCGAACGTACATGTCCATCTGCCCGACGTCCTGATGAGTGATCTTGCTTGTCTTGAGATCTATGAGCACGAAGCACTTGAGGATATAGTTATAGAAAACGAGGTCGATATAGTAATCCTCTCCGTCAGCGGCAATGTGCTGCTGGCGCGCCACGAAGGCGTACCCTTTCCCGAGTTCCATCAAAAACTCGCTCAGGTTGGTGATAATCGCCTGTTCGAGCTCGCTCTCCAAAAAGCTTTTGTCCTGCGGGACGTCAAGGAACTCGGCAATCACAGGATTTTTGATAAATTCAAGACGATTCCGCTGGTAGGCAAAGGTTTTCTTCTCCATCTCAGCAACAACAGGCATTTTATCCGACGACATGACGAGTCGATCATAATAAAGCGTGCTAACGTTGCGGTCGAGCGTCCTTACACTCCAACCTTGATCGCTGGCTTCCTTCTCGTACCAAGCGCGAGCCTGCACGTTGTCAACACGT
>CAKUDT010000044.1 GCA_934645125.1 uncultured Eggerthellaceae bacterium | reverse complement strand
CCTGCAGGTAAAAGGAGTTTTCTATGGATGAGAAAGTCATGCTGGGCCACGGAAGCGGCGGCTCCATGATGAAACACATCATTGACGAGGTGTTTTTCGAGGCGTATGCAGGAGAAGAGCTGCTCGCGGGAAACGACGCTGCGGTGCTAAGCGTGCCCGAAGGCAGCCGTTTATCCTTCTCTACCGATAGCTTTGTGGTCACGCCCCATTTCTTCCCCGGCGGCGATATTGGCCGCTTGGCGGTGTGCGGCACAGTGAACGACGTGGCAACAAGTGGCGCTACGCCTCTTTATCTGAGCTGCGGTTTTATCCTTGAAGAGGGATATCCCATTGCCGATTTGAAGCGCATTTGCGCCTCTATGGCACAAGCCGCGAAAGAAGCCGGCGTGCGCATTGTCACGGGCGATACGAAGGTGGTCAACCGCGGTCACGGCGATGGCGTATTCATCAACACGAGTGGTGTGGGCGTGCTGCGCGAAGGCGTGAACCTGGGTGGCCAGTACTGCCAACCAGGCGATAAAGTCCTGGTCACGGGCACCATGGGCGATCATGGCATCACCATTATGAGCCAGCGTGAATCGCTGAGCTTCTTCGCCGATGTGAAAAGCGATGCGGCACCGCTGAACCACCTTATTGCAAACGTTGTCCAGGCGGCCCCCGATGTGCGCTGCTTCCGCGATCCTACGCGCGGCGGTCTGGCTTCCACGCTCAACGAGCTGGCAGCGCAGGCGAACGTGGATATTACCATCGATGAGTCCGCCGTGCCCGTGCTTGATGCCGTGCGCGGCGCGTGCGAGATGCTTGGTTACGACGTAATGCAGGTTGCCAACGAGGGCAAGATGGTGTGCGTTGTTCCCGCAGCTCAAGCGCAAGCGGCCCTGGATGCCATGCGCGCCAGCACGTATGGCGAAAATGCTGCCATCATCGGCGAGGTCACGTCGTCAACGGAAGGCCGTGGCAACAAGGTTTTCCTGCGCACCGCGTTTGGTAGCACCCGCGTTCTTGACATGTTGGTGGGCGAACAGCTTCCTCGCATTTGCTAAAAGTAACCGTTCCTCTGAAACTTTGCATAAATGCCGCGATATGCTTGCAAAAAAGGGCGCGTTTGGTATTTTGTGCAGCATTGCGGTTTTGCCCCGAAGAAGTTTTTAACATGGATGGATTTATGAGAGAGAGGTCTTCATGGCACATCCTATTATTGATGCTGATGAGTGCATTGGATGCGGTATTTGCGTTGACGCATGCCCGAATGGCGTTCTTGAAGTAACGGGCGGTACGGTTGAAGTTGAGAACGAAGACGCTTGCGTTGCCTGCGGCGACTGCGTAGAAGAGTGCCCCATGGGCGCTATTACCGACGTAGCCGAGGACTAATTCCTGCGCCGTTGACATTGCCGTACGAAACGTCGCTGCTGGGCGTTGACATAAGTCGAGCTGCCGACATCGATAAAGCGCTGGTCGGTTTCGCGCGCATGCCATCAACAACAACGAGCAAGGCTCAAAACAACGAATCCCCTGACAAGCTCAGGGGATTTTCTTTTTCGTGATGTATTTTGCAGCGCTTCTGCGGTGACCGATTGCTCGCTTGATGGGCCGCTGCCAGTTGCTTATCTTTGAACAAGTAGAAACGCCAGGTAATGCGGCAGTGTTAATATTTCTCCCGTACGGCCGATATTCAGGTCGGCAAGCTTTATAGCCGATTCCACATGATATTTTTCGGGGTGCTTGAGGACGGTTTTTATGCTTTTCGCGTTGCCGTCATTTGCTTTTACTTCGACCGGCACGCACTTTCCTTTGTAGCGAATCACGAAGTCAAGCTCAAGACCAGAATCCTTTCTGAAGTAATAAAGCTTTCTGTCCATTTTTGAGAAGACGTCTGCGATAAGGTTCTCGTAGATGCCGCCTTTATAACCAAAAAGATTGCCGTTAAGGATATCGAACTGGGTTCCATCTTCAAGCATGCTCACGAATAGGCCGGTATCTGCCATATATATCTTGAATTGATCGTCTATCGCGTTGCCGTCTAGAGGGAGTTCGGTAATGGACAGATTGTTGCATCGGGTAATTATGCCCGCATCCTCAATCCATTGAAGGCTGCCTGCGAAGCGTGCGGCGGTTGATCCCTTTTTTGCGAGCGAATACTGGAATTTCTTGTTTTCTTTGGCCAGTTGCCTTGGGATTGACTGGAAGCATTGCTTGATGAGCGGCTTGTCCGCTGCTGGGGCGTACTTTACCATGTCGTCTTCGTAAGCGCGTACGATATCGCGCTGAATGCGCAACACGCTTGCCATATCGCGATTGTTCACGAATGACTGAACGGCGTCGGGCATGCCGCCTACTACGGTATATTCCAGCAGCAGTGAGCGCATGCGGGAATGCAAAGCCGGCGGAACCGGCGTTTCGGCTTCGAGATGAGAACGAAGCATCTCAATCATTGAATCGGATATATCGTTTGCCCAGCAAAACTCTTCAAAGTCCAGCGGATGCATGTTTATAAGTGTTTCATAGCCCACGGGAATAGAGGCCGGCTCTTTGCTGTAGCCCGCTACTCCAAGGAGCGACCCCGTGCCAATGACGTCATAGCGTCCATCAAGGCTGAAGAACTTAAGGGCTGTGCGCGCTTGCGGGCATTCTTGTATTTCATCAAGAATCAGGATCGTTTCCCCTGGCACGAAGCGCGTTGAGGCACCAAGATACGCAGAGGCCATCATGGTGATTTGGTCTACATCCAGTGATCCTGCGAAAATATCTTTCGCTCCTGGGTTTTCAAAGAAATTGATGTAAACAACGCTGCGGTAATTTTCCTGAGCGAAGTGCAGTGCGGCAAATGTCTTTCCGCACTGTCTGCACCCCTTGATAATTACCGGCTTATGGTTGGGGTTGGCCTTCCATGCCAAGAGTTGATCTACGATTTTTCTCTTTAACATATCAATAGCCTTCTAACTGGTGCAATAAATTTTTCCAAGCGACTTTTTCGTAGATTATAAACTTTTCCCAGCGACTTTTTTGTAAATTTGCAACTTTTCCAAGGGACTTTTTCGCATTTAGGCAATTTTTCCAAGCGACTTTCGGATGCACTCCTTTCTGAGTTCGATCCGCTGTGCCTTCTCGAGCCCTTTTTTGCGCCGCTTCTCTTCACTCCAAATTTGCTCCGCGCGAGCATTTTATAAACCGAAAGTAACAGAATTTAAACGCGATAAAGAAACAAACTTGACAGTGCGTGACTAAGATTTTATATTGACGCTAACAAAAAAAGAACTGTGCCTTTACGGTACAGAAAATCATCAGTGAAAGGACTGATAACAATGGCAAAGATTCTCGGTATTGACTTGGGTACTACCAATTCCGCGATGGCAGTTATGGAAGGCAACACGCCTGAAATCCTGGTCAATGCGGAAGGCGATCGTACCACCCCTTCTGTTGAGGGCTTCCGTAAAGACGGTGAGCGTGTGGTGGGTAAGGCTGCAAAGAACCAGGCAGTTACCAATCCCCACAACACGGTTTCTTCTGTAAAGCGTTTCATTGGTCGTTCCTACAACGAAACCAAGGAAGAGCAGAAGACCGTTTCTTACAAGGTTGTTTCCGGTAAGGGCGGCCGTGCGGTTATCGACATTGACGGCAAGGAATACACGCCCGAAGAGATTTCTGCAATGGTGCTTCAGAAGATGAAGAACGATGCTGAAAAGCGTTTGGGCGAAACCATCACTCAGGCTGTCATCACCGTTCCTGCTTACTTCAACGATGCTCAGCGTCAGGCAACGAAGGACGCTGGCAAGATTGCTGGCCTGGACGTTCTGCGTATTGTGAACGAGCCGACGGCTGCTGCTTTGGCTTACGGCCTTGACAAGGTGAACAAGGATGAAAAGATTCTTGTCTTCGACTTGGGCGGCGGTACGTTCGATGTTTCCATCCTTGAGTTGGGCGATGGCGTTTTCGAAGTTGCAGCTACTAACGGCGACAACCACTTGGGCGGCGACGACTGGGATCAGCGCATCATCGATTGGCTTGCTGACAAGTTCCAAAGCGATCAGGGCGTTGACCTGCGCAAGGACCCCATGGCTCTGCAGCGTTTGAAGGAAGCTTCCGAGCGTGCGAAGATGGAACTTTCCGCAACCAGCCAGACCAACATCAACCTGCCTTACATCACCATGGATGCAACGGGCCCGAAGCACTTGGACTACACGCTGACCCGTATTGAGTTCGAGCGCATTACCAAGGACCTGCTGGAGCGCTGCAAGGTTCCGGTAGAGAAGGCTTTGAAGGATGCCGGTATGCGTGCTGGCGAGCTGGACGAAGTCATTCTGGTTGGCGGTTCCACGCGTATGCCCGCTGTTCAGGAGCTTGTTGAGCGCTTGACCGGCAAGAAGCCGAACATGTCCGTGAACCCCGATGAGGTTGTGGCAATGGGCGCAGCTGTTCAGGGCGGCGTTTTGTCCGGCGACGTTGAGGGCATTGTCCTTTTGGATGTTACCCCGCTTTCCTTGGGCGTTGAGACTTTGGGCGGCGTCATGACCAAGATGATTGATCGTAACACCACCATTCCTGCACGTAAGACGGAGATTTACTCCACTGCGGCCGATAACCAGACCGCTGTTGAGATTCACGTTCTGCAGGGCGAGCGTCCTATGGCGGCTGACAACAAGACGCTGGGTCGTTTCCAGCTGACCGGCATTCCTGCTGCTCGTCGTGGTGTTCCTCAGATTGAGGTTACGTTCAACATTGACTCCAACGGCATTGTGAACGTTTCCGCTAAGGATTTGGGCACGGGCAAGGAACAGCAGATCACCATTAGTGGCTCCACGGCTTTGTCCGACGATGAAGTTGATCGCATGGTGAAAGATGCTGAGGCCAACGCTGAAGCCGACGCAAAGCGCAAGGAAGAAGTTGAGATTCGCAACAACTGCGACAGCTTGGCTAACGCAACCGAGCAGACCATCAGCGAAATTGGCGACAAGCTTCCCGAGGATATCAAGAAGGATGCTCAGGACGCCATCGCCGAGGCGCGCAAGGCTCTGGAAGGCACCGACATCGACGAGATCAAGGCTGCTCAGGAGAAACTGCAGCAGGCTGGTTACAAGCTGGCAGAAGTTGCTTACTCCACCGAGCAGGCGCAGGGTGGTGCTGCTGGCGCTGCAGGTGCAGCTCAGGGCGGCAATGATGACGGCCCCATTGAAGCTGACTACGAAGTTGTTGACGACGACGAGAAATAAGAGCTTGTACGGTAGGTGTATGGATTATGACTGAAAAAGTTGAAAATACCGATCAGCGTGATGCTGGATTCCCTCCTAACCCCAGCACCGCTGCCGCTCAGGAAACCTCCGAGCCGAAAGGCTCGGAGGCGGCGGCAACCGACAATGCTGCAACCGACGAGGAAGCCGTTTTGGAAGAGGCAGAAGGGGTTCTGTCGGCTGTTTCCGATCTTGAAGCTGCAAAGGCCGAGATCGAAGAGCTGAAGGAGAAGTACCTGCGCCTTCATGCCGAATGGGATACGTATCGTCGTCGCATGAATGAGCAGCGCGAAGAGGATCGCAAGCGCGCCACCGAAAAGCTGGTAGACAACATGATTCCGATTCTTGACGACTTTGAGCGCACCATTGATTACGGCACGAATAACGGCGAAGCGGGCATGCTCGAGGGCACCAAGGCCGTGCTGAACAAGCTGATTGACGCTTTGGGCAAGAGCGGCGTTGAGGTTCTGAACCCCGAAGGCCAGGCGTTTAACGCACTTGAGGCTCAGGCGGTTCAGATGATTCCCGACCCGAGCGTTCCCGATGAAACGGTTGCGCAGGTATTCCAAAAGGGGTATCGCATGGGCACGAAGGTGCTGCGTCCCGCTATGGTGGTTGTCACCAGTGGCGGACCGAAGCGCGAGGCAGAAGAGTAATGGTCTATCAGGGCTTTTGCCCCGAAAGCACTACGAATAAACGTAAACTTACGGGGCGAGCGGTGTATGCTCGCCCCTGTTATTAGGAGATTGGATAACATGGCCGCAACTCCCGACTATTACAAGATGCTGGGTGTGGCGCGCGATGCCACGCCTGAGCAGATCAAAAAGGCGTATCGCAAGCTTGCGCGAGAATATCATCCCGACGCGGGCGGCGATGAAGAGAAATTTAAGGACGTAAACGAAGCGTACGAGGTTCTCAGCGACGAGAAGAAGCGCAAGCTGTACGACCAGTACGGAACCGCGAACGAGAATCAGATTCCGGGCGCTGGTTTCGGCGGATTCGGCGGCGTGGGCGATGCTTTCAGCGGCTTTGGCAGCTGGGCCGAAATTTTGGACAGCATCCGCAAAGGCGAAGGCGCCTTTGGGACGAACTGGGACTTTGGCCAAGGCGGTCGCTCAGGCGGCGGAAATGCGTATTCCGGCTTCAGCGGATTCGGCGGCTTCAGCGGTTTCGGCGGCGCCGCGCAACAGCAAGGCGGTTGCGGTGGTGGCTGCGGCGGTGGATCGTGTGCCCCCGAGAAGGGCAAGGATATTACCGTTACGCTGAAAATCAGCTTTGACGAGGCATTTTCCGGTGCCGAGAAGAAAGTGACGCTGCGTACCTCGGTTTCGCAAGAGAAGCAAACGATGGTCGTGAAGGTCCCCGCTGGCGTGACCGACGGTAAGCGCTTGCGTTACCGCGGCAAGGGAATGCCGGGGCCGGGTGGCAACGGCGATTTGCTGGTGACGTTGGCCATTCAGCCGCATCCGTACTTCGAGCGCGATGGCGCGGACGTGATTGTGAACACGCCCATTTCGCCGGCAGAAGCAGCATTGGGCGCAAGTATTGTGGTGCCCACGCCGGGTGGTGCAAAGGTGCGTGTGAGGGTTCCCGCTGGTTCGCAATCGGGGCAGGAACTGCTGGTGAAAGGCAAGGGCGCACCTCATATGAAGGGCAATGGATCAGGCGACCTGCGCATTCACTTGATTATTACGCTGCCGGAAAAACTGAACGACGAGCAGCGTAAAGCGATGGAAGATTATTTGGCAGCAACGAAGGAAGATGTACGAGTATGGCAGTAAACGACAGAAACAGACCGGTCTACATGATTGGCGTTGCCGCTGAGCTTGCTGGCGTGCATCCTCAAACGTTGCGTACGTACGAGCAGAAAGGCCTGGTCACACCTCAGCGTACCAGCGGTAACACGCGCATGTATTCCCAGGCGGACATTGAACGGCTGGAATTCATCAACGAGCTTACCGGCGAAGGCATCAACTTGGCGGGTGTTATTCGCATCCTTGACTTGCAGGGGCGTTTAGATGACCGCGATGCGGAAATTGATGACTTGCATCGCCGTGTTCGCCGCCTGGCTGACCGCGTGCACGAGCTGGAAACGCGTGAGTCCGTGAGCACGCTGGTGTCCGACACGGCCATCATTCGTTATTTGCCTTAGAACTATTTGCGCAGGCATAGCAGGTTTGCTGGATTGAGTTGCTTTTCGCAAGCTTGCGACTCGCGTACAACCAAAGTTTTTATTGAACATTTCGTTTTCCCTGATAGGAGGATAGCTTTATGAACATGGGTAATTTGCAGAAATTGGCTCTAACGGCGCAGGAAGCGCTGCAGGAGACCATGGGCATTGCCTCGGACGCGGAAAGTGCCCAGGCAGAGCCGATTCATATGCTCAAAGCGCTTCTGACGCGCGGTGAGAACAACATTACGGCCATCATCAAGCGCATTGGCGCCGATCCGTCCTCGCTTTTGGTGAACGTTGACGACGAGATCATCCGCATGCCTAAGCAGTCTGGCGGTTACATGGGCATGCAGGGCGTGCCTGGTCAGGCGCTTATGACGGTACTGGACAACGCGGTGAAGGCCGCTGAGAAGCTGGGCGATAGCTACGCGACTACCGAACATTTGCTCATTGCGCTTTCCGAAGATAAAACGGCAGCGGGTCGTTTGCTTACCGCTGCGGGTGTAACGCGCAAGAACATCGAGGCTGCCTACGAGGAGCTTCGTGGCGACACGCGTGTTACCGATCAAACGGAGAAAGCTGAGTTCGAGTCGCTGGAGAAGTACGGCCAGAACCTTACGCTGCAGGCGCGCGAAGGCAAGCTTGACCCCGTGATCGGCCGCTCCGAAGAGATTCGCCGCACCATTCAGGTGCTTTCGCGTCGTACCAAGAACAACCCGGTGCTTATTGGCGAACCGGGCACGGGCAAGACGGCAATCGTCGAGGGCCTGGCGCAGCGTATTGTGGCGGGCGACGTTCCTACCACGTTGCGCGACAAGGACATCATTTCGCTTGATTTGGGCGCAATGATGGCAGGCGCGAAGTACCGTGGCGAATTCGAGGATCGTCTGAAGGGCGTTTTGCGCGAAGTGAAGCAGTCCGAAGGCCGCATCATCCTGTTCATCGATGAGCTGCATACCATTGTTGGCGCAGGTGCAGGTGGCGACAGCTCCCTGGATGCGGGCAACATGCTCAAGCCGGCGCTCGCGCGTGGCGAGTTGCATGCTATTGGTGCTACAACGCTTGACGAGTACCGCAAGTACATCGAAAAAGATGCTGCGTTAGAGCGTCGTTTCCAGAAGGTGTACATCAGCGAGCCTACCGTGGAGGATACCATCGCCATTTTACGTGGCCTGAAAGAGAAGTACGAAATCCATCACGGCGTGCGCATCAAGGATAGCGCGATTGTGGCAGCTGCCGAGCTTTCGAACCGCTACATTACCGACCGCTTCCTTCCTGATAAGGCAATTGACCTGATG
>CAKUDT010000043.1 GCA_934645125.1 uncultured Eggerthellaceae bacterium | reverse complement strand
ACACAGGGGCACCCGGAGAGTTCAATGCAACCGAAGGAATGCCCTCGGGGAACAGCTCGGAGCCGTATTCAAGGCCGAAGAATTCAACGGCGCGCTTGATGATGGACTGGCCGGCGGTGAACAGGTAAACGCCTTCGCCATCGGCGCACTCGTAGTAGCCAGCGCCAGCGGAAATGGAGTCACGCGGAGCACCGGCACCACGCTCTTCCTGAATGCGCTTGTCAAACCACTTGCTGTACAAACCAGCTTGACAACGAACTGCTGCTTCGTATTGTGCCAGGTCAAAGCTATCGCCGCGACCGGTCTTCTGAGCACCCACGTACGCCGCCAAAGCAGAACCGTACGCAAACAGGCCCGCATAATAGTCCGTAACGAACTTCTGAATCATATAGGGCAGACCGTCTTTGTAGCCGTTCAGGTACATCAAGCCAGAGAATGCGTTGACCGTGAAGTCGTAGCCAGGCAGGCTCACGTAATCGGGGTCGCCCGTCATGCCGTAACCGGACATATGGCCAATGACCAGCTTGGGATTATGCTCCCACAGCACTTCGTCGGAGTAGCCCCACTTTTCCCACTGACCACCGCGCGATGCCTCAATAAAGATGTCCGTGGATTCCATGAGCTTCAGGAATGCCTCGTGACCTTCGGGGGACACAACATCCAGCATCAAGTTACGCATGTTGCGGCGCTCGTTTTGCACGCCCCAGCCATCCTGAGTCCAGCGATACGGGTCAATGCCCTTCGGGGACTCCAGCCAAATCACGTCCGCACCGTTTTCTGCAAACAGCTCACCCGCAAAGGGGCCTGCCGTGGACACAGCCGAAACAACAACCTTCACGCCATGAAGGCTACCAAATGAAGGAACGTCTTCGTATTTCATAGTATTCTCCCCTTCTCCGCGTTATTCAGCGGCAACATAAGTATCGAAGAATTCAATTGCGCTGTTGGCAGCCAGTTCCGTGCCAACGCCTTCGCCGCCCGCCTCGGCGCCTACAATGTACAGACCCTCAATGGGGCTCTTGATGGACGGGCGGTCAATACCGGCCTGACCAGCGTCTTGACCAATGCCAATGCCTGCGCCGTCTTCGCCCATCAGGCGAGCAGCGTCGGCAGGGTACACGCGATCAACGAACAGCGCATGCTCCTGCAAGCCGGGGAAATGCTTCTCGGCTGCAGCAATCAGCGAATCCAGAATGGCCGGGCAGTACTCGTCTTTGATGCCCGCAGGAACAGCCGTAGTCATAACCACCAGCTGCTTGCCTTCGGGGGCAACCGACGGGTCAAAGCTCGAAGGAACCACAATGAAGAGGTTCAGCTCTTCGGGCACTTCGCCAGCCAGCAAGCGCTCATTGTACTCCTTCACCGGAACGGGAGAGAAGCCAGAAAGCATCTTGATGTCGGGGCTGATCACGGTATCCAGACCGAAACGCGCAATGATGGACACGAAGGAAATCTTCAGGTCGTCAACGTACTTCACGTAGTCGGCGTCAAACTTATCGGCGCCTACCAGGTCATGCACGGTTTCTTTGATGCCCGCGTTGGAGACAATCATATCGGCGCGCACTTCTTCGCCGTCAACCATAACGCCCACGGCGCGGCCATCTTCAACGATAATGGAGTCAACCGGCGTAGCGACATGTAGGTCAACGCCGTTTTCCTTCAAAGCGTTCACGTACGCGTCAAGAATGGCAATGCAGCCGCCGTCGGGGTATCCGGAAGCACGGGCCTCGGCCTCCCACTTCAGGCAGCGCGCAAACTCGCCCGCAGACAGGCGATACTCGGGAACGCAGCAGTAAATGAAGCCAACCTGGCTCACACAGGCATGTGCAAACGGATCGGTGGTGTATTCGTTCAGGAATTCCTCAAGCGTCATGCGGTCATAGCGATGCGTCTCTTCGTCGGACATGTCCTTCACGTCGGTAACCATCTTGATAACCGCGTTGAAGTCTTCATCGGGAACGCGTCCCTGCAGGTCGCGCGGGAACTTGAAAATCTCGCCGCCACACGTCTGAACAGGACGAACCTTGGTAAACCGAATGCCGTGATCAACGCCGCAGCGCTCCAGCAGGCCAATGAGCGGGCCCTTGCCGCCGCGCGAAATCAGATGCACGCCAAAGTCAACCACAAAGTCGCCGCGCTGAGACGAACCAATGCGACCGCCGAATGCCGGCCTTCCCTCGTACAGAGCAACTTTCTTGCCCGCATGGGACAAAAGCAGAGCGGCTCCCAAACCGCCAATGCCTGCACCAATTACAATTGCATCGTACTGTTTCATGAAACTCCCCCTTCGTTTGCTAGCTACTTAGTGCCTTGCCGGCAATGCGTAGTAGTTGAACGACATCAAAGCCACTTGCTCCCCGTCAACATCGAACAGCGGAACATCCAGGAAGTAGTCGCCGCGACCGCGCTCGCGCGCCGCTGCGATCTTCTCTTCGGCTTCTTCTTCAGTAAGCGTCAAGTCTGCAACCAGGTCTTTCGTGCCCGGCTTCAGGTACTTGCACTCTACGCTCTTCAAAATGGGCACGAACTCATCGGTGCCATACGTGGTCATGAACAGCGTGCCGCCTGCAATTTCTGCCAGCACGAATTCGCTGCCCGCATACGCAATACCCACGTGATTCTTGTGACCGTTTTCAACGGGAAGAACCAACTTGACGTGGTACGGCTCCACAATTTCGGGAATCAAACCAGCCTGATTGATGTACGGGGTGGGGCCGTTATTCACGTTGTTCTTGATGGTTTCAAGAGTTTGAGCGTCCATGGCAAATCCTCTTTCTTGATAGTTTGCGATAGTTTGCGAAAATCAATCGCTGCAAACCCGCGCGGTTGTGCGGCATGGCGCCCCAACGCAGGTTCGCAGGTGCACGTAACGTTCCTTTACGCCTTCAAGGCAGCCGTGAGCTGCGGCACAACGTCGTACAGGTCGCCGATAATGCCGTAGTCGCACTGTTTGAACACAGGAGCAGATTTGTCTTTGTTGATGGCAATGATCGTCTTTGCGCCGGCAGCACCAACCATGTGCTGAATCTGGCCAGACAAACCAACGGCCACAAACAAATCGGGAGAAAGCATTACGCCGGAAACGCCAATGTAGCGCTCGCGGGCGAGCCATGCCTGGCCTTCTGCAATCGGACGCGTGCAGCCAACCTCGGCTTCCAGAGCGGAAGCAAGGTCGTCGATAAGCGCCAAGTCTTCCTTTGCAGCAAGACCGCGGCCAATGCTGACCACGCGCTTTGCCGCGCACAGGTCAACCGCTTCTGTTTCTCGTACGCTGGTGGAAACAACCTCGACCGCGCCAGCAGCTGGAGAAGCGGTCTGCGTTGCTTCCCACGCTTTATCGGTGCGAGCCGCAGAAAGAGCCGCGGCGGAAACGGTAGCAACGGCAACACCGGAAGCCACGCGCTCGCGCACGTCCACCTTACCGCCGAAGGAAAGGCGCTTGGACGTCAGAGCACTGGCATCGTCCACGGAAAGCTCTGTTACGTCGTTGATCACGCGCGTCTGAGCATCGGCAGCAACAATGGCGGCCACGTAGCGCATACGCTTCGTTGAAGCGAACAGCACAGCAGCAGGAGCAAGCTCCTTCACCAGCGCAGAAACGGCATCGGCGCAATCCTCGGCGCGCGCATCGCCCAAAATGACAACTTCAACATTTGCAGCAAGCAAAGCAGCGAAATCAGCAAGAGCAGAAGCGGATTCCTGCGTTTGGCCTACCACCAAGATTTTTTCCAGAGTCATCGAATACCACCAACCTAAAGGGAAGCCTTGATGTCTGCGGCCAGCTTTTCAACCGCATCGCCATCGGCAAAGTCATACACTACGCACTTGCGATCGGCCTTAGGCGGCAGGCTCTGCTCAACCACTTCGACCGGGCTCTCAGCAACGCCGCCCACAGCGCCAGCATCAAGCGTGTCAACAGGCTTTTTGCCCGCAGCCAGAATGTCTTTCAGCGCAGGAATGCGCGGAAGCATGGCTTCGGACGTCATGCAAACAGCGCACGGCGTGGAAACCTTTACGGTTTCGGTTCCTTCTTCCAGGTCGCGCTCGCAAATAAGCGCAGCACCGTCAACACTTACGGACTTCACCGCGTTGACCACGGGAAGGCCCATCAAACGCGCCGTAAGAATGCCCACTTGCTGGGAATACTGGCTGGAAGAACCCTCGCCGAACACCGCAACATCAAACTCGATGTTCTTCAGGGCAGCGGCCAGAGCAGAAGCGTTCTGGAACGAATCTGCATTCGCGAAGGCATCGTCCACCACGCGATACAGCTTTGCAGCACCGCGAGACAACGCGCCCTTCACGAGCTTCGTGTCGTTCAAGCGAGAACCGCCCACCGTTAGCAGAACGGCTTCATCGCCAGTTGCTTCGGCAAGCTGAACTGCCTGCTCAATTGCAACCAGGTCATAGTCGCCCAGCACTGAAGTCGCGCGATCGAAATCGAGCGATCCGAACGCGTCCAGGTCCTGCACATCGGGGACCACTTTGTAACAAGCTACCGTTTTCACAGGTATCTCCTACCTTTCGTACGTGGCGCGGACTAGCGGCCTTGCGCTTCTTTGATGATTGCGCGGCCGGCGGTGTGCACCATGATCTCTTCGGTGCCCGCCATAATGCGGTAAACGCGCTGGTCACGCCACAGGCGAGAAATACGGCAGTCGTCGGTGTAACCAATACCGCCCATGATCTGCATAGCATCATCGATAACCTCAAACGCAGCCTTGCCGGTGTAGCGCTTGACCAGGGAAGAGTCGATCATGATAGATTCGCCCTGCATCTTCTTCCAAGCGGTCTTGTACAGCAGGTTCTGCATGTTCTCAATCTTGATGCGCATGTCAACAAGCTTTTCCTGGATAAGCTGGAACGTACCAATAGGCTTGCCGAACTGCTCGCGCTGAGCAGCGTAACGCAGAGCCTCGTCGTAGGCGCAACGAGCCATACCCACGTTGGCAGCGCAAATCGTCAGGCGCTCAACCTCGAAGTTCTTCATGAGCTGATAGAAGCCCTTGCACTCTTCGCCCACCAGATCGGACTCTTCGCATTCCACGTTGTCTAAGTGCACTTCGTACGTGCCGCACATGTTGTTGCCCACTTTGCTCAGCTTCTCAATGGTCACGCCAGGCGCATCCATGGGGAACAGGTACATGCTGAAGTCCTTGTAGGGGTTTTCGTTGATGCCGCTGCGGCACACGCACAGCATGTACGGAGCGCGGTCGGCGCTGGTGTTGAAGGTCTTGTTGCCGTTGATGTAGACCTTGCCATCGCGCTTCGTGGCGGTGGTGGACATTGCAGCGCTGTCAGAGCCAGCCTGAGGCTCGGTGAAGCCCAGCGTGAACGGCTTTTTGCCCTGCAGTGCGTACGAAATGACCTTTTCCTGCTGCTCTTTGTTGCCAAAGGAAAGGATGTCGTCTACTTCGGTCGAGAAATTGATCCAGCACAAGGAAGGATAGCCAAGAGCATGCGCTTCTTCGGCAACCATGATCTGCGTAAGGATATCGGTCGGCGTGCCGCCCAATTCCTCGGGGATGCCCAAAGAGGCGAAACCTGCTTCGACAAGCGCCTCGACGGCCTGATCGGGGAACTGATGGTTCTCATCGCACTCCCTGAAGTAGGACTCGAAATTGCCGCGTTCCATGACGGTCTGCAGGCTCTCCAAAAGCAGTTCTTGCTCTTCTGTTCTTGCAAAATCCATTCTGGTCTCCCTTCGATATCAAATCTATGGACCCTAAGGTCTGTCAGAACGAAACGCGCCCAGGAACCGCCCGGCTCCAAGAACGCCGTTGAATGGTTCCGGCGCCCGCACGCATTTCGGCCTGACAGGCCCACCAGCAAGCCGGTCGGCCCGCACCGACGCGAGCCGACCTTTTGGCTGGTAATCAACTAGATTCCCAAAACTCCCACGATGAAGGGCATCCACGCGGCCATAAGCACAACCAGCGCGATTGCGGGAACAATGCCCGTCTTGAACATATCGCCGAAGGTGTAGTAGCCCTCGCCGTACGTCAACATAACCGTCGGGTTAACCGGCATCAGGTAGTTGCCGGCAACAACCACTGCCAAGGAGATAGTGGGAACAACAGGCGACATGCCGAAGCCCGCGCACAGCGTGATCATAATGGGCAGGAAAATACCCAGGATGGCGGGGCCAATCGGGCATACCGTGTGCAGCAAGTACACCAGGCCCAGAATCAAGGCAAGTGCCGCGAAGGAGCTCAGGCTCATAACGCCGGATTCGATAATCAGGTTTGCCAAGAACGTTGCAGCGCCTGTGGACTCAACAACGCCACCAAGCGACATGATGGTGCCGCACATCAGCACAATGCCCCAAGGCACGGCGTCCTGGAACTCTTTCCAGGTAAGCAGCTGCATACCCGGCAAAAACATTACGCCAAAGCCGATAAGCGCAACAACCGTTGCGTTCAAAACGGGCACCCAGTTGCCCACAATCCACAGAACCAGCAGGCCCAGAACAACAATGATGGTCTTGATTTCATGCGGCTCAACGGTCTTTGCGGCGGCAGCCTGCTCGCGAATGCCCGCCAGGCAAGAGTCCTCAATAGGCTCGGGTTTAATCAGCAGAGTCAGGAAGAACCAAGAGATGGGAACCATCACAATAACAACGGGCAGTGCAACAATAACCCAGTCCAGGAAGGACACGCCCGAACCCGTTACCTTCGTAAGGATGTTCATGGCAACAACGTTGAAGGAGCTGCCTGCAGGCGTTGCCATACCACCGGTCACGGCAGAAATCGGAATACCAATCATCAAGCAACGGCCCAGGTTAGATTCCAGCGGCTTTGCATCGGCGGCCTTAAGGATGGCCAGCGCGAAGCCAAGGAACAGCACAGTGCAGGGAACGTCGGACATAACGGTAGATACCAGCGTTGTGGCAATCATGAAGCCCAAAACAAGCTTGCGAGAGTCGTTGCCGGTCCATTTGATAAGACCGCCGATCAAACGGATGCCCCAGTTCGTCTTCAGCATGATAACGGGCAGCGAGAACACGGCAATGATGAAAAGCAATGCCGGGCTGGCGAAACCAGTAATGGCGTTGCCCAACGAAGGAACAATTCCCAGAACCGGGCACAGAACAGCAATAATAAGAGCGGTCACGCCCAACGGCAACGCCGACGTAACCCACAGAGCAACCAGAGCAAGCAGAAGGCCAATGACCATAACGCCTTCGTGCGCGAGCGCTTCGCTGCCTGGAATAAGCATTGAACCTACAATGCAGATAATGGCTATTGCAATACCAATAAGCCGCTTCCCCATTGGAACGCTTGAGCTTTCCATTTCTTCCTCCTTACAGAATGCGAAATTCCCTTGCATGCGCAGTCCGTTTTGTTCGTGCACCCCCTGTCAACAAACTGCACATCCCATTTGCGATCATCGCCGGTAAGCGCTCTTCCCCAGCGCTTTGGCGTTTGCTTTGGCGCCCCCCAGCGCACAGCAAAACTCCGACAATGACGCAAAACGTAACGCATACGGTCAACCACTTTCTGCGACATCCCGCCCCCGCAGGAAGCCGTAAAACGATCAACGCTGCAACATTGGTGTCCGTCCGCATGGCCGAACGCCAAGAGCATTCCAAACGCAAAAAGCAATGATGGGTGCAACGTGCCATCGCAAAAAAGTGAGGATACTCGAACCATTTCGCGGGCATTTCGGCCCCCCTCCGAACCGATTGCACCCATCCTACTGCTCGGAGTAGTTCATACGAGCATTATGGGAGCAGCAGGGCGCAGCGTCCCCATTCGCAAAGGCTGAATTTCAGCCATAGAGGCGTCTCAACCTTAAATATTGAGTTGTTGAACTGGCGTTTTGATAAGAGGTACTACGATTCGGCGAACGGAAGGTCAATTTCGCCCTTGCGGGACAGGTAATCATCGCGCGTAAATTCAGCCGTTTCTGCAACCACAAAGTCGGCAAATTGCTTCACGATTTCCGCACTTGTGCCTTTGACCCACGTCATGCCGGCGCACAAGCTTAATCCCTCGTCTTCAAAGGGAATAAAACAGATGTTATCGCCGCCATACACTTCCAAGTGGTCAAGCGCCATGGCAACGCGGCCGCTGGCAACAACGGTTGACATAAGCGCCGAGGCATCCGCAATGCGCTCATCGTTGCGCACGTCCACGCCGGCGTTGCGCAGCTTGATGCTTGTCTGCGTGACCATGCCCAGCGTTGCGTTGAGCTTGGGCGCCAACACAACTTCGGATTTCAAATCCTCGATAGAGATGATTTTGCGGCGTGCCAAACGATGCCCACGCGGCACCGCCAACTTGTAGCGATCCTCGTACAAGCTCCGGTGTTCAAATTTCGCGTTGCTACTCTGCTTGGTGAACAGGGTAAACGCAATATCAATCTGCCCTGAATTGAGCTTCGTTTGCACTTCGCCAATGTCCAGTTCCCTGAAGCAGAATTCAACATCGGGGTGCTGTCGGCGATAATGGTTGCACACGAGCGGCAGAAACGAGCCAAACGAGCCCAGAAGAAAACCAATCGTGATGCGTGAGGACATGCCATCCTTGTATTGGGCAATGTGCTCAAGCGCGGACTGATGCGCGTCGGAAATGCGGCGCGCGTCGGGAAGAAACACCTTTCCCGCATCGGTCAAGCTCACCGAATGACGATCGCGCTCAAAAAGCTTTACCCCCAGCTCCTGCTCGAGTTTTGAAATGTGTCCGCTCAATACGGGTTGGGAAACATAAGCGTTTTTCGCTGTCTCGGTAAAGCTCAGGCTTTCAGCCAGCAGCAAAAACTCGTTGAGTACTTCTATGCGCATTCCCCACCTCGCGAC
>CAKUDT010000042.1 GCA_934645125.1 uncultured Eggerthellaceae bacterium | reverse complement strand
AGGCGGCTTTTGCGGCGGCACAGGCGGCGCAAGCCGCGCTTGACGACGTGCGTGCGGCGGCGTCTTCTTCGTCGGCACAGCTTGACGAGGCGCGGTTTATTCTTCGCAGCGTGAACGAGGTTGATCCGCAGCCGGGCGAATACGAAGAGCTTGTTGAAGCGCTGGCAAAGGCGGAAAACGCCGAGGCATTGGTGAATGCTTCCGAAGGGGCGTACCGTGCGCTTTCGGGCGATGGAGAAGAGGGTAGCGCGCTGGATGCTTTGAACAGCGCGATATATGTGCTTGACCAGGCATGCCGTTTCGATGACTCACTTCAAGCGTATGCGAAATCGCTGCGCGATGCCGTGTATATTGCCGAAGATGTTGCTGCCGATGTGCGTGCGTATCGCGATTCCATTGAGCTGGATGCTGCTGAGTTGGCGCGCATGCAAGAGCGTGTGGGTGCTATGCAGCGATTGTTGCGCTCGTATGGGCCGCGTATGGAGGATGTGCTGGCGGCACGTGATGCAGCGGCCGATTTAGTGGGTGCCGTGGACGATTCCGAGGCGCGTCTGAAAGCAGCGCAAGCAGCGGTTGATCAGGCGGAAGCGGCATTGGCGCAGGCGGCAGACGCACTGGACAAAGCGCGAAAGACGGCGGCTCCGCGGTTTGCGCGCGCGGTATGCGACCAGATGAAGCGTTTGTGCATGGGCTCGGCGCAGCTTGTATGCGAAATCGAGCGTCAACCGCGTGCGTCGTGGACGAAAACGGGCCCTTCGACGGTTGAATTCTTGTTCCGTCCTGGTTCGGAAATGGCGGCGCGTCCGCTGGCGCGCATTGCATCGGGTGGCGAAGTGAGCCGCGTCATGTTGGCGTTGCGCGTGGTGTTGGGGCAAACCGATGCGGCCGAAACGCTCATCTTCGACGAAGTAGACGCCGGTGTGGGCGGTGCAACGGCGGTGGCACTTGCGGACGTTCTTGCCGACTTAGCAACAACGCGTCAGGTGCTTGTGGTAACGCATTTGCCGCAGGTGGCGGTGCGTGCCCAATGTCACTACGTGGTGGCAAAAACGGGCGGTGCGTTTCCCGAAACCACTATCACCCCTGTTGAGGGGTCTGCGCGTGTCGATGAGATTGCGCGCATGCTGGCGGGCGACGAAAGTGAGGCCGCGCGCCTCCATGCCGCCGAGCTACTTGCCCAATACCACGCCGCCAGCAAGTAACTCTGTTTGTTGACAAATTACCCCACCTTTTGTCAACAATTCGGTTCGCGAAATCCAGCTGCACCGTTTCCGACGTGATGCCGCCCAGCAGCGTGGGCGGCATGATAAAAACGACCCACTTTTCGGTGGATTTTTCTTCTTTGCAATCGCTAAAAATCGGCATTTCCCCAGGTCGCAAAAAAGTAAGCTATGGTAAACCCACAGAAAAGTGGGTCGTTTTTATCAGGGGCGGAAAAACTCTGTCACTTTTGGCGATCCAGGGTCGTCCGCCGGCAAGGGATTTGCCGAACGGACTTCGCTTGGATAATGCTTCTTCGGGCTTGCAGCTCGCTCAACTTATCCAAAGCGTCGCACGTCGGCTCATCCCCTTGCCACTGGTCTGCTAGCATCCGCAATTGATTTGATGCTTGCTCATGCTTCAAACTTTCCAACCGGCAGCCTGCTTGCGCTCTACTACGAAGCGGCGGTAAAGTCCGTCCACGGCAACTAGTTCATCATGGGTGCCCTGCTGAACGATCTCGCCGTGGTCAACAACGAAGATCACGTTAGCGTTTCGCACTGTTTTCAGCCGATGGGCAATCATGATGACCGTCTTGTCGTGGGTCAGCTCAGAAACGGCTTCCATCAGGTCCTTTTCGTTTTCTGGATCCACATTGGCTGTTGCCTCGTCAAGGATGATGATGGGCGCGTCTTTCATGATTGCCCGAGCAATGGAAATGCGCTGGCGCTCACCGCCGGAAAGCGTTGCGCCGCCTTCGCCAATGACGGTATCGAATCCTTCCGGCAGTGCCATGATGAAGTCGTAGCAGCGTGCCTTTTTCGCTGCGGCTTCTACTTCTTCCATAGAGGCCTGGGGTTTTCCGAAACGGATGTTGTTGGCGATGGTGTCCGAGAACAAATAGGTCCGCTGGAACACGAAGGAGAAGTTGCCGATAAGGCTGTCGTAGCTGTATTCCCGCACATCGTGTCCGCCCAAGCTCACGCTGCCTGATTGCACATCCCAGAATCGCGCCATAAGATTGCAAAGTGTGGTCTTGCCACTTCCAGAGGGGCCGACAATGGCGACGGTGGTTTTTTCCGGTATCGTTAGCGATACATCATGGAGAATCTGCTTGCTGTCATAGGAAAAATTTACCTGGCGAAGCACAATGTCTTTTTGCGCTGGCGATAGTTCCTTTCCATCAATATCCATGGGCTTTATGCCCAGAATGGCATTTGCCTTGTTTACGCCGATGTCGATAGAACGAAACAAGGACGAGAAGCTTCCGGCGCTGTCGAGCTGTTCGAAAAATATAAACGAGCAGATCAGCATGAGAAGGCAGTTGGCAAGCTCCATTGTGCCGCCGAAGTAAAAGATAATTGCAGCGGCGCAAATAGCAACGCCGGTGAGCTTGTTGATTGCGAATTGTGCCAGCATATAAAGCACCGACGGTATCTCCATGGCAAAGGATGCTTGTCGAGCTTCCTCTACGGCGCTGTGTACCTGCGTTGTTGAATCGTGGATCAGGTCAAAACTCTTTATTTCGGCGATTCCTTGCACATATTCCAGCACTTTGGAGACCAGGCGCTCATCGGCGTTGAATTTTCGCTTGGCAAGATCTTGCTCTGTTTGCTGCATGGCAGCGTTGATGGCGAAGAACAATACGAGCCCTGCCAGCGTTATGAGCCCTATGCGCCAGTCGAAAAAGAACATCATAACTGCGATGAGAGCGGAGGTCAGGAATCCGCGTGTCGTGACCATTACCACGCGCGTGGCAACATTGGCCATATTCTCCATGGTGTTGGTGGTAACAGAAGTAACTTCGCCCAGACTGTTGTCGTTGAACCAGCCCATAGGGAGGTAGCGCAGGTGCTCTGCAATCTCGATGCGTTTGTTGGCGCAGGCACGGTAGCCCGCGCGGGTCTGCAGCATGGTGGCCTTCATGTTGATAGCGATGGTCACTATCAAAGAAGCGACGATAATGCCAAGGCTTGTCCAAAGGGTGGTCATAGTAACGCTTTGGTTCAAAAGCGCATAAATGACGATGGCGGCGGCCGGGATGCGCATGGCGGAGCAGATAGCGCTGATTACGCCCAGCCAAATGGAAACCACGAACATTTTGCGGTTATCAGCCCCGCAGAAGGCAAAGAATTTTTTCAGCGTCCGAAACATTATGCTGCCTCCTCTTTGTCTTTTACGCTGATGTGGGCTTCCCACATGGCTTGATAAAGAGGGCAAGACGCAAGAAGCTCTGCTTGCGTGCCGGTGGCTTCGATATTGCCCCGATTGACGACAATAATCTGGTCGGCATCTGCAATGGTGGACAGGCGATGCGCGATGACAAGCAGCGTCTTTCCTTGCACCAACTGGGACAATGCCGATTGAATGACCGCTTCATTCTCTGGATCGGTGTAGGAGGTGGCCTCGTCCAGAATGACAATGGGTGCGTCTTTCAGCATGGCCCGAGCAATGGAAATACGCTGCCGCTCGCCGCCGGATAGGTGTCCGCCGGAAGCGCCGCAGACTGTTTGATAGCCGTTTTCCAGACCCGCGATAAACTCATGACAGCCGCATTTCTTTGCTGCGGCGATTACTTCCTTGTCGCTTGTACCCTTTCTGCCCAGGCGGATATTGTCCATCACGGAAAGATCGAATAGGTAGTTGTCCTGTGACACGTAGGCAATCCGATCGGCGCAGTCCTTGAGCGGAAGCCGGCGAATGTCCACGCCGCCCAATTCGATTATGCCGTCTTTCACGTCCCACAGAGAGGCAATCAATCGGGCAATAGTGGATTTTCCACTGCCCGAGGGTCCTACAAGGGCGTTGACCGTTCCAGGCTCAATGCGCAGGTTGATTCCGTGTAGCACTTCTTTGTTGCAATAGGCGAAGCGAACGTTTTTCAATTCGATAGCGTTATCCAAAGGCAACTTCTCTGCTTTTTCGGGACGTTGCATATCCTTGCCAGACAGCACCTCTGCTACTTCGCCCACAATCGTTTTAACCTGCGCGATGTCGTCGGTGTAGGAGAATGCGGTGATCAGCGGCTGCATAACGCCGAAGGACAGAACGATGACCGACAGAAATGTTTCCACCGAAAGCGTGCCCTGCATATAAAGCAGGCAGCCTACGGGTAAAACACCAAGCAGGGTAGAAGGAAGGATTGCCATGCCCGCCACCTGTCCGAAGAGGCTTCCACGCATCCAGTCGATGAAGCAGTCGGCACCTTCTTTCGCGGCGGAGACGAATTTTGCGTAGCTGGTTTTGGACTGGCCGAAGGCCTTGATGACCTCAATGCCGCTGATGTATTCCACGGCGGTGTCGTTGAGCGCCTTTGTGGAGGTAATGGTGCGCTGGAATTTTTCGCTATATCCGCTGAACATGGATGCAAAGCAGAGAATACCCAGCGGCAGAACAATAAGCATGGAAAGCCCCATGCGCCAATCCTCAAAGAACAGTAACGCCAGCACTGCCAACGCACAAACGATATTGGCTGTCATTTCGGGCAGGAGATGGGCAAGAGTGGTTTCGATGGAATCAACGCGCTCTACAATGATATTTTTGTAGGATCCAGAGTGACGCTCAAGCACCGTGCCCAGCGGCAACGTGGCCAGCTTGTCAAGCAGCCGCGTTCTGGTGGTGGCAAGTACATGAAAGGTGGCATGGTGAGAAAGGGCAGTGGAAATGCTGTGCAGCACATAGCGTGCTACCCAGAAGCCCGCCATCCACGCACAGAGCGTCAGGCAGTAAGAGAGCTCTGCTGTGCCACCTACCAGTGCGGTGATGATCTGAATGGTGATGAAATACGGTGCAAGGGAGCAGGCGACGCCCAAGAGCGCTACGAAAATGCTCAAGGCGTATTCGCCGCGTTTCCCTTTCGCAAGCTCTACCAGCCACGAGGCAGCAGATCGCTTTTGTTCGGGGATCTTGTTCATGGATTGCGACCTTTCTTTTATGCCGCCAAGTGCTTTTTTACGATGCGCTTACCAATGGTGGCGCCGATGAGCGCAGCAACAATAACACCGGCTACCAGCGCAACGGGCACCCACGACTGCAAAAGCTGGGATGCGGCAAGGATGGCATCCTGGCGTCCGTCGGTGACCATCTGTTCAGCCATGGCTTTGGCGGCAATGGCGTAGGGAATGATGGTGCTGCCGAAGGAGGCAAGCACCTGATTGACAACGTAGCTGATGGTCAGTGCCTTCGCATTGCCATAACCCATCTTCCACAGCAGCAGCTCAGCAATAACGCCAGAGAGAATAAACAAGACAACATACGGCAGGTATCCACCCATGATGGCGCGGACAATGCTGTAAATGAGAATCGCGCCGGGTTTTTTCACCTTTGTGCCAATGATGAAATAGACAATGCCTTCCAAGAGGGCAAAGAATACCGGCATGAGAATGATAGTGACAGGCGTTGCGTACAGTACGGAACTCGCGAAGAAGATGACTACGTTGATAAGGGCAAGCAGAACGACGGTAATAACGTCTTTAATCTTTAGCCTATTGACGATTGCAGTGTTCATGGTGAAGACTCCTTTGATTTGACGGGTGTTTGTATTCGAAAGCCATTTTGGGCGGCTATCACAAAATAAGACCGACGGCGACGGCTGCTGCCAGCAGGACACAGAATGCAAAGTCCCATGGCGAGAACCGAAGGAGCAGGTAGTTGCTTTTTCGGTTCTTCAGGCCAATGCCGCGCGTTTCGGCAGAGGCGGACAATGTTTCGGCAATGCGGATGACGCGCAACGCCATAGGAACGGTCAGTATCTCAAGATACGAGGGGAGCGCCTTGAGTTTTTGCCATGGTGTTACGAATGCTCCACGGGTGCGAATGGATTGCCGCAGCAGATTCATATCGCCTGATAACACAGGGAAAAAGCGGAAGATTACCGCCACAATCATGATAAGTTGTTCTGGTAGGTGTATGTTTCGTAGCGCCGCCAAGGTGCGGCTGGCTTCGTTTCGTCCGATGAGCGTTTGCATGGAAATGCCGATGGCAATGATTCGGGGGAATAAAACCAGCATAAACGAGAATACCGTGCCTGGAAGCAATGCGTCTGCCGCCCAAAGCAGTCCGAAGCTTGCACCGCCCATAAGCGCTGTTCCAAGCCAACCATCTGCTATTGCCAGTAGAAGTAGCGCCGCGTAAGTGGCATACACAAGATGATTGTTTGAAGTGGAGATGACAATCATAAGGACAAGGCAAAAAAGGAGCTTTGTCACTGGGTGAAAGCGCTCTTTGTACGGTTTCAGCGGCGAAGGCGGAGTCCTTGTGGAGTGGAAATGCTCCATATAGCGCCGAATGTCTTGCAGATCGCAGTCCGTTTTGACGGGGAACTCCGATTCGATTCGTCCATTCGAAAGGCCAATGCACCGATCGCAAGCGCCTGCAATCAGCTCCAAATCGTGAGTGATGATAAGAACCGTTTTCTCTTTTCGCATCTCCCGAATAAGCCCCACGCATCGTTCCAGGCTTTCTGCGTCCTGGCCCGCTGTTGGTTCGTCTAGTATGATGATGGGCTTTTCGGAAAGGTATGCCGTCATCAATGCTAGCCGCTGCATTTGTCCGCCGGAGAGGGAGAATGGGTGGCGGTTTCGGCAGCTCCACATATCCATGCTTTTGAGAAGCGCTTCCGTCTTTTTCTCGAATTCCGGAGTAACGTTGTGCTCATATTGCAGTTCGTGCAGAACGGAGTTCGTGAAGAATTGAAACTCCGTTTCTTGCATGATGAACAGCACGTGCTTTTGCAGTTCTTTTGGGCTCCGCACTTTGTTGAGCAGAGATATCTGTCCGCTCGAAGGCTTATAGAGCCCCGCAATCAGCTTGCCGAGTGTGGTTTTGCCGCAGCCGTTAGCCCCCGCAAGCCCTACGATTTCATGCGTTCGAACAGAAAAACCAATGCCGGAAAGCGTGCTCTTTGATTTTCCGCGGTAGGTATAGCGTATGTTTGAAACGCAGAGCGCTTCTGTTGTTGTTTCTGCTGGTAGAAGCTTATTCGGCACGGTGATCTTTGCTAGGTCAAGGGTGCGCAGGGAAAACGAATGCCTCTGCTTTTCTGAAAGCGCCTTTGCCTCTGCGGCTGTGTACCTGCTTTCAATCTTGCCGTTTGCCATTGTCCAGTACTCATCAGCAATATCGGTAAGGTAGTACAGTCGGTGTTCGCTGAGCAGCAACGTTTTACCTTGCTTTTTCAGCGCAAGTAAAATATCTCTTAAGTGCTGTGTAGCAGCGAAATCCAGATTCGCTGTGGGCTCATCCAGAAGAAAAATATCGGTGTCCATTGCCCACGCCGAAAGAATGGAGATGAGCTGCCGTTCGCCGCTTGATAGCTCGTAAACGTTGCGGTTTTTTAGTTTCTCCAGGTCAAACACACGAAATGCCTCATCTACCCGCCGACGGATAGCTTCTTGCGGCAGGCCGTGGTTCTCCAGTCCAAAAGCCACTTCGTTGGAGCTGTTCACGGTGAAAAACTGGCTCCGCGGATCCTGAAAAACCGAAGCGACTAATTTGCCGATTTCGCCGATGCTCATACCAGCGGTGCTCTGCCCGTTCAGATGGCAGAAACCCTTTAGGTCGCCTTCGTAGCACTGCGGAATCAATCCGTTGATGCACCGCAGCAGTGTGGATTTGCCGCAGCCGCTCTTGCCGCAGAGCACCACGCAGCGTCCGGCGGGAATCGCGCCGTTGGTTTTTTGTAAAGCCGTTTGTTTTTCCTCGTCATACCGAAATTCGTATTCAAAATCTATCATTGGAATCTTTCTCTTTGTAAGTTAGTTATGTCTAACTATGGTTCAAAAAAAAGACGGAATGACCGTCCTGGGGCCCCGCCCCTGGGTTTTGCAGCCTTATTGCAGGGTGTTGCACAGCTGCTGCCAGCCGGCATTGGTGAAATCAAGGACCGACCGCAAGCAGGCAAACATCCTGTCTTTCTCCAGCTGTCTGCTTAGCAACCGACGGAAGTACCAGAACTGGGAACCCATCAAAAGACGAATCGCATCGGCATTCGGTTCTTTTCCATAGATATGTGAAAAGAATTCAACCGTTTGTTCTGTTTTGCGATCCATGAGTTCATCGAGCATTGTTTCAACCGAGCTGCCATCGCTGCGGCAGAAGAACAACGTGCAATCATCATAGTGTTCGGTCAGCAGTTGGAAATATATTTGCTCCTCGGCGTTTATGGTGCGAAGAATGTCTTCTGGCTGCACGCTGAGCTTCGCTTTTTCGTATTCTTCGGCAATGGGGGCGAAGAGGATGTTCATTGCTTCAAAGAAATTCTGGAGCAAACTGAGAAACAGTGCGTCTTTGTTTTTGTACCGCGTGTAAATGGCTCCCGTGGTGACGCCAGCTTTCTCTGCAATTTTATGGAGGGAAGCCTTCTGGAAACCGTAAGCAAGAAACTCCGAATAGGCGGCCTGAATGATTCTACTATCCAGCGAGTGATCCTTGTTGGTCATGCTTCTTCCTGCGTTCAATAACACCATTATCAATAACGGCGTTATTGTAACGTTCTTTCTATTGTTTGTCGATGTATTTGTTGACAAATTACCCCACCTTTTGTCAACAATTTTATGTTGGTCACTCGAAAAACTAAACGCAACGCTGCAAAGGTAAATGCAACATTGCGTTTTATCCTGCAGATC
>CAKUDT010000041.1 GCA_934645125.1 uncultured Eggerthellaceae bacterium | reverse complement strand
GTGCTACGTGTGTCTCGGATTTTTCATGTTTGCTTGTAGTGTACTTGCGATTCGATGCATACATTTGGGCTTGTCGGTGGCATGTTGTCGTTTTTTTCGTCCCAATGTGCAAAATATTCCTGTTCGGGGTACCTTGGGGAGCATTTGCGATTCGAGCATCCCCGCTAAGATCGGTGCAGACTCGCAAAAGCCCAGGTCGCAAATCGCAGGCAGCAGATGAATACTACTCAGGACTGCTTTCACCTGTCCCGAACAGGAATATTTTGCACATTGGGGCTCTTTTTCCGACAAGATGCCCTGCAACTTGGTGATTTCCAAAGAAGGTGGGGCTGTGAAGGGATGCCTGTCGGTAAGGGTTCGCCTTACGACTCCGCTTGGATAATGCTTCTTTGTGTTTGTGGCCCGCTCAACTTATCCAAAACGTCGCAGTTCGGCTCAACCCTTGTCGACGGGCATCCTGAGTTGCGCGATCTACTTGCGGCAACAGTTGATAAAGAGTGAGTGCAGATTCAAGTGGCCGTTCGTCATTTTTGGGTTGCTTTGACGTTCATAACCACAATGCCGGCGATAACAAGCGCCACGCCCGGGATGCTTGTTGCGCTGACCGGCTCGTGAAAAATTGCCACGCTCACCAGGCTGGCAACAACCACTTCCAGCGAAGCGATGACCGAGGCGCGTCCGTTTTCCACGTTCGCCAGGCCTTTTGTGTACAGCGCATACGGCACAAGACAGCAGATGATGCCCAAAAACAGGCACCATCCCACCGCGGCGGGTGTCGCTTCTGCAGCGGGTAGCGGCGCAGTTGCGTTGAGTGCAAGCGATGCTGCAGCCGAGAATAAAAACGTGTAAAACGACACAGTATTCGAGCTGTACCCCTTCTGCAGGGCAAAGCGCCCAAAGATGCTGTAAAGGGCGTATCCGAAGCCTGACATGATGCCCAGCAAGACTCCTATCAGGGAAAACGACGCACCCGATTCAATTAGACCTGAAGAGCATACCGCGCCCGCCATCACTAAAAATAATGCGACAACCTTGAGCGGCGTAATGCGTTCTTTGAATAAGGGCGCAGAGATGATCACCACGAAAAACGGCGCAGTATACAAAAGGACTACGGCGGCGGATAAACTCATGTATGTTTGCGCCGTGGTATAGCAGAAATTGAACATCGTTAGGCTCAAAACGCCCGTGCCTACAAAACACCAAAGATCCTTCAGGCGAATACGCAGTGCCGCTCGGTCCGTGAGTAGCAGCGCAACAAAGAAAATTACCACAGCAACAGTGGGGCGGATAGCCACAAGCATAAGGGGTGTGAAACCCTCCGCAATAAGATTGCGATTTGCCAGGCCGATAAGCCCCCAGCAGGTGGCGGCCAGTGCAATGCAAAGATATGACGAGCGCGTGTTGTTCATGCAGGTCATTATAGTGCGGCTTGTCGGGGAAATGTTGCCTTCTGTTTACGGGCTTGCCAAAGGGGGAATCGGGAAGGCGAAGGCCGTTGCGATGGCTTCAGGATCTTTCCTTCGCCTTTTGTCAACAATTGTTGTGGCTGATGATCTTTGGCAATTGGGATTTGCGCGGTCAATTGTTGACAAAAGGTGGGGTAGTTTGTCAACAAAAAAGTAGCTAAAATATTAGCTATAAATGCTTGACTTATGAATAAATAAGAGTAATATATACCATACATTAGCTAATATATTAGCTATAACATATTTAAATAAAACAGCAAATGCAGTATAAACACGCCACAAGGTTAATATGTTAGCTAACGTTGAAAACACGCAGAGGGCACTCGGGGAAACCCAGATGCCCTCTGCTGTACCGAGCGCCGTAGATGCCTCGGATGGCACGGCGACCGCATCGCACGAAACGCCCGATGCCATTGCGCGCGAAATTGCGCAACGTATGCGCATGCGCCGCAAAGAGCTGCATCTTTCCCAAAGCGCGCTGGCGCATCGATCGGGCGTGAGCCTGGGTTCGCTCAAACGTTTCGAGCAAGACTCTCTGATTTCCCTTGACTCGCTCATCAAGCTTTCTCTGGTGTTGGGTTGCGAAGACACATTCACGGGTCTTTTCTCTGAGCAGGAAAGACAAGAAGAAGCGTCGCTGGAAGATATCGTTGCGCAGGGGCATCAGCTTCTTGATCGCATTGTGCTGTTAAAGTCTTCGAGCGCAGAGTAGTCGCGTACCTGTCGCGCGCTTTTGCTCTGTCGCGATAACCTCTTTCTGAACCCGCATAAAAGCCGATAGTGGCCTCTATTTTCAGCCTATCTCTCAAGATACTGCTTTATTCTTCTTACAATATAGTATACTTTTCTGAAATTAATCTTAAATAGGGATAAAAGCTGAAACTGCGCTCAAACGCCGAGCTGCGCGAGGAACCGTCTGCACGGTTTCATCTCATTGCCGCGGCACAACCTCGCATCCGTGCTTTTATCCGCAATCGTAAGAAAGTGGGTCCTCTTGTCTAGAACGTTAGCGGCGAAGAAAGCCATTTCGCTTGCCCTTTGCCTTTTGCTTTGTCTCACGTGCGTCCCCGCCGTTGCTTTCAGTATTGTGGCTCCAGCGTCGGCGTATATTGCATTATCCCAGGTCATATCGAAGGATCTTTTGTCCCGAATGAAGGCCGACCCGATGCCTTCCATGACGTCATGGTTCTGTTCAAGGAGCAGGCTTCTCTTGACCAGACGTCGCTTATGGCGGAATCCGATGATCCGGCGCCAACCTCTGATGAGCTGCGCAAAGAGGTTGTGGGCGCGCTGCAGGACACGGCCATGCGCACGCAAGACCCGTACGTGGACTGGCTTGATGAGCAAATCGACGAAGGAACCGTTGAAAGCTACGAGCAGTTCTATGTAGTCAACGGCATGCATATTGTTGCGAAGGCATCGGCTCTTGAGTCGTTGGCCCAAAGCGGCGACGTGCAATCCATCACGCTGAACGGCACGGTGTCCCAGATTGAGCCTATTGTGGATAGCGGCGCAGCCGTGCAAAACCTTTCCGTGGATAAAACGGAAGTGGAATGGAACATTGCGCAAGTGGGCGCGAATAATGTGTGGTCCGAATATGGCGTGACCGGCGCGGGTGTTGTTGTTGGCATTCTTGACACCGCGGTTGACGTGGAAAACCCTGCGCTCAAGACGAAGTTTTTGGGATATGACGCCCAGACGGGACAAATAACGTACGACGGCTATTACGCGGACTGCATTGGCAGCACGTCGAATCCGAACGAGGCGCAAAACGTCCTTCACGGCACGCATGTTATGGGCACCATCTTGGGTTCGGAAACCGAAACAACCGAAGACGGCCAAACGCAAACGGTGAACGCGGTGGGCATGGCGCCCGATGCGAAGTTCATTACCGCACGCGTATTCGATGACGCAGGTGCATCCACCGATGACGCGCTGATTCGCGGCGCCGAATGGATGCTTTCCCCTGGTGGGGACGTACGCAACGCGCCTTCTATCATCAACAATTCTTGGGGCTCTTCCGATGGCTCTAATGGCTGGTACCAGCAGTACGTTCAGGCGTGGCGCGCTGCGGGCATTCTTCCCGTATTTGCAGCGGGCAACCAAGTTTCGGGCGAAGATCTTCCTGGGCCGGGCTCGATTGCTTCCCCTGGTTCGTACGAGGAATGCTTCACGGTTGCGGCCGTTGACGCCGATGGAAAGCTTGCATCGTTCTCGAAGAAGGGCCCATCGCCGGTTATTGGCGACAAGACTGCCATTAAGCCAGAGATCTCGGCGCCTGGTGTGGCCATTCGCTCTGCCGGCCGCGGTGGCTACCTGTATCTGAGCGGCACGTCCATGGCAACGCCGTGCGTGGTGGGTGCGGCGGCGCTGTTGAAGTCCGCTGATAGCTCGCTGACCAGCTATGATATTCAGCAAATTCTGGAAGATACCGCCACGGAGCTTACCGATGCGGAATATCCCGAAAGCCCGAACATGGGGTATGGCTATGGCTGTGTGGACGCCTACGATGCCGTGAGTGTGGCGCTGGGGTCAAGCGTGGCAACGCTCACTGGTTCCGTTACGTGCAACGGTGCGCCCGTTGACGCAAAAGTGATCATTCGCGAGACGGGTCAGACGGCACCTGCCGATGCGGCTACCGGTGCGTATTCGCTGAAACATAAAGTGGGAACATACACGTTGACCTGCGATGTTTTTGGCTATGAGCCATTTGAGCAAGAAGTGACCCTTGCCGAAGGCCAGGCGAATGTGGTTGATGTCCAGCTTACGAAAAAGGGTTTGGGCAGCATTTCCGCCACGATGAAAGATGCTGCTGGCCAGCCCCTTGAGGGCGCGCGCGTGCGCGTGGTGAACGGACCCGACACTACGGTTTATGAGTCGGCCGCTAATGGCTCGCTTGCCATTGCCGATTTGCCCGAGGGCATGTACACGCTGCGCGTTTACAAGAGCGGTTACGAGGGAAAAGATGTCGAAGTGACCGTTTCTGCAGGTCAGAATGATGTTGAGATTGCGTTGTCCCCCGAAGTAGAGCGCCTGTCTTCCACCCAATCGCATGATGGCGGTCGCATGACGGGTAACTTCGTTGTTGGCCAGGGCGGTTACGCCGGTTGCGCAGTGTGCTTCGTGCCGACGAAGGCCGATAGCATTGTTGCTTCCGCAACGTTCTGCTTGCCCACTTCGTCATATTTGTATGCGGGTACGCAGGCGAAGCTTTCCATTCTGGAAAAGGATAAGCGCGGCCGCACGAACGTGTTGGCAGGGCCGATTGACGTTACGTTGGAGCCGGGTTCGGAACAGACCGTTGACCTGCGCGAATATCAGGTGAAAACGAGCAATCCGTATTACATTGCTTTGACTATCCCCAGCACGAGTTCAACGCCGTTCCAGGTGGGCATTGATCCTTCGGGCGACGGCAGCTTTTCGTATGTGTACTCAAGCCAGAATCTCTCGCCGCTTTCCAACGAAGAGATCGATGGCGCGTTGATGATTCGCTCGACCATGGAATATCCCGCCGATGAGCAGGATTTGTACTTCCCGGTAACGAAGCCTTCCCTTGAACCCGTCAAGCCGAACGAGCGCATTGTGCGTGGCACGGCGGATCCGAACCAGCCGCTTATGTTCGTGGTAGGTTCGAAGCGCATTCAGGGCAGAACCGATGCCGAAGGTGCGTTCGAGAAGATTCTGCCTTCCGAGATTTCGCTGACGCCCGGCATGCAGATCACCTGCTACGGCAAAGACGGAAACGGCCTGTTCAGCGACCCGGCATACACCGTGGTTACCACCAGCCGCTCGAATATTACGGCATCGCAGACGGCGGCAAACCAGCTGCTGGAGAAAGATACGCTGACCCCTGAACAGCAGCAAGATCTGGAAGGCATTCTTGCGCAGGCGCAGGAACTTTTGGATGAAGTTGATGCGTATGAGGCGGGCGCAGATCTTGAACCCGAGGCGATTCTTTCTTACCAGGAGCAAATTGACAGCATGTCATCGCAGATTAGAAAGTCCATTCAGAATTATTCTGCTCTGAAGATTCAGCTTTTGAACACCATAGAGAAGGCACAGCAAGCGTACGACTGGACGATGACTAGCAAAGACGGTAAGGATGTTCCGGTGTCGCGCTTCTGGGCAACGTCTTCGGCTAAGTTCAAATTCAACAACAAGATTACGCAGGCGCGCGCAACGTACGATCGCATTCTTGCCACCGACGAAGAAGTCTCTGCCGCCATTTCCAAGCTGGAAAGCGGCATAGAAAGCTTCCAGGCGGCCCGCAAGCAGGGTTTGAAAGAAGGCGTTTCCGCTGATGAGGAAGCATTTAAGCCGCTAACGGACGAGATTGCGCTGGCAAAGCAGAAAAAGGCGGGCGTTATAGTTGCCGAAAGCGGCGACCACGTGGCAAGCGGTGTAGCGTGGGCAAGTGCGGCAACCCATGAGGCGCTGCAGAAGGCGATTGACGCGGCAGAGCAGCTGATAGGTAATTCATCGCTAACCGCCACGCAGATCGAGGAAGCATTGCAGGCACTTCGCGCGGCAGAAGCCTTGTTCGACCAGAATACGCAGATCGGTGCGCCGCTTGACCAGGACAATGTGAGCGCGCTTGACGCTGCGATTTATCACGCAAAGGCGGTTTTGTATCAGTCGCGTGCGCTGTCAAGCCGCTTTACTTCGCAGGTCTCCGATGAGCGCCTTGCCTTTATTCAGGCAATTGATCAGGCGATTTCCTGGAAAAATAGCGCGCTGCACACGAATGACGATCTGCAAAAGCAGCTGGAGAGCTTGACGCAGGCAACGGAGAAATACGAAGCAATTGTCTGTCAATAACGCGCAGCAATAAGCGGCGCCGAATGATATCAGAAAGTCGTTCCTACAAGCGAAAGGATGGGGATGGTGAAGGAGCTTAAAAAGAAAAGAGGAAGCCGAGTGGTCGGCGCGGTGATGTCCGCGTTGTTGGTGACCTCGATGCTTCCCTTGCCTGCGGTAGCGGCAGAGGAAGCCTTGGCAACAGCGACTGCGGGCGCGTCGGGTGTTGTTGCCGCGGATGTCGGTGATACCGCTTATAGCGTAACCACGGCAGAGGGCCTGACGTTCAAGATGGGCCTTGATGCGGAAACAGGTACTGCAGGCGTTATCACTGCGTACAGCGGAACGTCGTCGCGCGTGGTTATTCCTGATGAGATCGAGGGTCTTCCGGTGTGCGGTATTGCGGCGGACGTATTCAAGGGAAAGCGTTTGACATCGGTTACCCTGGGATCAAATCTGACGTACATTGGAAAAAGTGCTTTCGAAAACAATAATCTGACCAGCGTTTATATCCCTGATTCGGTCACGACTATCTGCGAAGACGCCTTCAAGGCGGCCGGCAGCCAGCAACTCTGGGGAGATGCCATAAGCTTCACGGGTCTAAAGGGCGTAACCTCGCTTGCAAGCGGTTCGTTTGCCGGCATGTTCGATGCCGCGATTGAGGTTCCCGCGCTTACGGAAGTTTCCGCGGATGCCTTCCAGCCGAAATTCGATGGCGGCTACTACGCTTCGCCGTGCTACGTGCGCCTGCTTACCACGAACAACAATGCTCACAACCTGCAAAGCGTCCAGGGCGTGTGCATAGTGGATCCGCTTACGTACACGAAGCGCGCCGTGGATATTGATTCGGGCGCCGTACTTGATTCGAGCGTTTATTACGGCAAGAATGTAACCACGCTTTCCAGCGATAAAGAGTTGAGCGAGTTCTTCTCTGCGGGCGATGTCTTGTCGGGCGAGTCGGTCACGAACGACATTCCAGGTTACGCTCGTCCGAAGGCGACGCAGGATGTGACTATTGGCGCGCAGGGCGCTGTGGCTGATTTTGGCTACAAACCGTTTGCCATTAAGGCACCGTTAGGTGTTTCCGCTGATCAAGCGATGATAAGCGGTACCACGCTTGCGGGCGCAGCGGTTACGCTGAGCTCGGTGACCGGTACGAGCTATTGGAACCAGACCACCACAAAGCTTGCTGCAGCCACCGCAAACGAGCAAGGCGAATTTTCCTTCGATTTATCGCTGATCGATGGTTTCTCGCTGCAGGACTTCACGGGCTTTCTGTCTTTGGATGCGTCGATTGATTCCGCTGACTATGCGGGATCGGCTTATCAGGCGCAAATTGCGGTGGGAGCCGCTGCCCCTGCAGCGGAAGGCGTTGAGGCCATCCAGCTGAAGGTGAAGCAGGGCGAAAGCGTGAATCTGCCCATTAAGGTGGCTGTGAAATACGCCGATGGCAGCACGAAAGACGACGTGGTGGTGAGTGGCTGGACGCCGCGCACCCTGTCCACCGCGAAGCCGGGTGTCTACTGGGCACGCGCTAAGGCAACCGATTACACGTCTACGACCGAAAATTCGTACACGGTGCTGGCGTGCATTACGGTGGAATCAAACGAGGGTCATGAAAAAGCAGACATGACCGATCTTCTTCGTGCGCTTGATGATGCGCGCGCCATGCTGCGCACCGCTGTTGCAAGCGCCGATGGCTCCGATGTTTCTCCTGATGAGATGTGGGTGACGCAGGAAACGTACGACACGCTGTCTGCGGCTATCAGCCATGCGGCAAACGTGGCAACTGATGCGTCTGCCACACAGGATGCCGTTGACCAGGAGCAGGCAACGCTTGCGGCCGCCACGGAAACGTTCAAGAACGCGCGCCAGACGGGCACGGGAGGCGTTGCGGCTATTGTGGGTACCCTTGAGCTGCAGGCATGGTTCGAGCAGATGGAGGGCCAGGCCGACCCCGGTATTACGCTGCGCGCGACCGATGGCACAACGTATAGCCCGGTAAGCTGCGAGCGCAGCACGTTCAACGAGTACTTCATTGTCAAGTTCGCCGATATTCCCTTGGGTGACTACAAGATTGTTCCGCGCGAGGGCCTTGTTCCCGTTACGGGCAATTACTCTGAGCGCTCGTATTTGAGCTCGGACGTGAGCTTTACCGAAGGCTATTACGATGTGTTCAATTACGTCCATTATGCGGAAGGCTATCGCGTTGATTACGTGATTGATTCCGAAAAGGGTTCCACCGACGATGAACTGGTGGCGTACTATCTGCCTGGCGAAGCCCTTTCCAAGCTGCCGGTTCCGTATGTGACCACTACTGACGAGTGGGTGTTTGATGGCTACACGCGCGATGGCGTTAACTTGGTCGAGGAGACCCAGGTTGTTGAGGCGCCCCTGACGCTTACCGCGCTGTTCCACCACGTGAAGGAAGGCGCGCTGAACGAAAATACGTACATCGATGACTTCTGGCAGCTGGGCGACTACACCTACGATATTGACGTTGAGTCGGATGACGAGACAAGGGGTCGCTGGTACATTTCGGGCTTTTCGCCGCGTGGCAAGCAAAAACTTAAGCTGAACACGCATATCGCGCTGCCAAGCGTTACGTACGAAGACCGTACCGATGGCTCCGATGACAACAGCGTTCCGTATGTTGGATTCTCACGCACGCCCGATGAAAGCGGCCAGCTATCAGGCGCTTTCGAGGCAATGGGTCTGACGGGCGTTGAATTCTCTGAAGG
>CAKUDT010000040.1 GCA_934645125.1 uncultured Eggerthellaceae bacterium | reverse complement strand
GGCATGCACAGGCGACGCGCAGAGTCGGCCATACGCTTGGCGTTCAGGTCGGGACGGAAGCACACAATGCGGCCGTCCTTCGTGGTATAGGCCTTCATGCCCTCGAAAACTTCCTGGCAGTAATGGAAGATACCGCCGCACTCAGAAACGGTAATGGAGTGGTCCGTAGTCAGACCTCCCTCTTCCCATTCGCCATTCTTGTAATTGCACACGTAGCTGTAATCCGTGGGCATATAGGCAAATGAAAGGTTGCCCCAATCAAGATCCTTTTTTTCCATGGGTTTCATCTCCTTGATACCTTGTGACACCTTGGCACATTTATTGAATTGTTCCCATTATGCGCCTTTTTGAGAAATGCCCCCGTGAAAAACGAGCAACGATACAAACTGTTAACCGAATCGAGAAACACAAAGGAGCATAATAGGAAGGATAAGAAGACGCAAGCGCGGGAGACAACCCAAGCTGCACGGGAATGCACGCGCAACAATCAAGGCGGGCGCAAGAAAACGCGGCACAACGGACGGTTCAAGCCATAAGAAAAGACTACGCTCGGCACGGCACAGAACAAAGCAACAAGTAAACGAAAGAAGAAGGCGCAACGGAAATGGCAATGAGCACGCAGACCAAAGAAAAAATTGAACTTCTGAATAAATGGATTGATGAATGTGCACCGGGTCGCATGGTGTTTTTCGGCGGCGCAGGCGTGTCCACCGAAAGCGGCATCCCCGACTTTCGCAGCCCCGATGGTCTCTATGCGCAGAAATACAAGCTGCCGCCGGAGCAGATTATCTCGGGTGGATTTTTCCACCGCGACCCCAAGACGTTTTTCGAGTATTACTGCGACAAGATGATCGCGTTGGATGCCAAACCGAATGCAACGCATCGGCGCCTTGCGGAGCTTGAGGCAAAGGGTACGCTGCGCGCCGTAATTACGCAAAACATCGACGGGCTGCACCAAGCGGCCGGCAGCAAAAACGTGCTGGAGCTCCATGGCAGCGTGCATCGCAATTTCTGCATGAAGTGCCAGCGCTTCTTTGACGTGCGCGAAATGCTGGCAGCGCGTGATGCGGATGGCATCCCCCGCTGCTCGTGTGGCGGCATTATCAAGCCCGACGTTGTACTGTACGACGAGTCGCTTGATATGAACATTCTCACCGCGTCGGTTCAGGCAATCCAAGCGGCCGACCTTATGGTGATTGCGGGAACGTCGCTTGCCGTATATCCGGCGGCGGGACTCATTGACTATTTCGCGGGCAAGCATCTGGTCATTGTGAACCTCTCGCCCACACCCGCCGATAGCCAAGCAGATCTTTGCATTGCCGCGAAAGTTGGCGAGGCGTTGGGGCGCAAGTAGCGCGCGGACCCTCCCGCGATTGCAATCAAAGACCGCACCCCAGGCGGGAGAGCTGAGCCGAACTGCTGAGCCTGGATAAGCTAAGCGAGCCCCAGCATGAAGAAGCATCATCCAGGCGAAGTCATGTGCCGGCGCCCTCCCGCGCGGAGCGCAGCCCGGAAGCGAAACGCGCCCTCGCCTCGCTGGGGACCAGCGCACTCCCGCGCAGGGCACAACCATAAGCATCCAAGACCTTGCAACAGAAGAACTTTCTTCGCCTGCCGTTTTTGATGAAAATTTATTATTTCTTTCGATTAATAACCCTTTTCCAGGTATTTTGCGTATACTACGAAATAACGGAAAGCGAGGCGAAACCTCATGAATCTAACGTTCGAGGGCTACGTAAAACACTGCCTGGAAGAAAAAACGGGCATCAAGACGGCAAGCATCCAACGCTTGGTTTCGCTTGCGCTCTCCAACAACGACATCATGGAATTGGTCTTCATCTTTGCCATTCAACGTAATAAAAAGTATCACCTTATGAGCCAAGTTTGGAACACCCCGCTTGAGCCCGAATACCGCGCCGCGCTGCGCGTGCTGGGCGAAGAAGGATCCCTAGAAGTGTTCCTGCAATCCAAGCGCACGCCAGTGAGCTACCGCCGCATCTACACCGATTTCCTGCATTACCCCACGAAACTTGCGGCGCAAAAAAAGGCAGAAGGGAAAGACATCGAGCGCCTTCGCCAGCGCACGGTGGCTGCCCTGGAAACAGCTCACATTACACGCTATCGCGTTTGCACCGACCTTGGTTTGAACCCCGGAAACATCTACGCGTACTTGGCGGGGAACACCGATAAAGTGTCGCTTAAAACCGCGCAGGCGATTTGCGATTATGCCTACGATGCCCTTGAGAAAACGCAAGCTCAAACGAATGCCGAAGAGGAATAACGAGGCTCGTCTACTGAACTTCCCCACTGCCTCAAAGGGCGATTTGAAAGCAATTTCCATACAGCTCAACGCAAGTCGAGCCGCGCAAAATCAAATCGACCTCATTAAAACCACGGCCAAAGCAGATTGCACCCATCCAGTCCCACGCCGCAAAAACGCGCCACGGCGATACCAAAACAAAATATAAATGAACATCTCACAGCACCTTAAAATCACTCGAATTGCGCCGATTCACATAAAAATAACGGGTGAAAGCCGCAAATACTCATATTTTTTTCTTGCCCTTCCCTCTATGCCGCCCTACAATAGCACCATTGAATTCTGTTTCAGGGCGAGGTGAAAATCCTCACTGGCGGTAATTGAACGGCGCGGATTCTTCGCAAGAAAAACCCGCGGACGCAAAAGCCCGCGACCCTTGCGCAGCAAAAACTGGCAAGGCTGATTCCGTGAAAATCGGGAGCCAACGGTCACAGTCCGGATGAAAGAGGCGGATATTCGACAACGCGTTTTTTCTGCATGTGCGCCATGCTTTTCGGTAGCGTGCCACGCCGCACGCAATGCCGCAACGCAGCACGTTTGCAGATGAAATCTTTGCATTGTCCTACGAGCCTGCAATGAGGAATTCATGCGGGTTCGTTTTCTTTTCAGCGGGAAAACGTGCCTGACCTACCAGAAAAGCGAGGCGCATCACAAGAAGCAACGCGCACTCGCTCGCTGAAAAGAAAGGAGTCCATCCATGGAAGCAGAAAAGAAAGCCGGCGCTGCCGCTAACACCTCGGCCGGCGCCACCGCCAACCCCGCCACGGGCATCAAAAACACGAACCGCTGGGACACGCGTCAGCTGGTCGTTATGGCGCTTATGTGCGCTTTGAGCGTGTTGCTCTCGTTCATTGAGTTCGCGATTTTCCCCGCCGCCGCGTGGCTGAAATACGATGCCTCGTTCGTTCCTGCCATGATCTGCGGCTTCGCCTTTGGCGCAGGCCCGGGCACCGCAGTGGGCCTGGTTGCCGTTGTGCTGCACGGCCTTATGTCCGGCAACTTCTGGGGCGCTGTGATGAACGCGCTGGTGGTATGCGGCTACGTTATTCCTTCGGCGCTCATCTATAAGCGCATGCGCACGTGGAAAGGCGCCATCATTGGCTTGATCGTGAGCTTTATCTGCGCCGTTATCCTGGCCATTGTGGGTAACCTGTTGGTCACGCCCATCTACGCCGGCATGCCCGTTGAGGTCGTGGCTGCAATGATTGTTCCCATCCTTTTGCCGTTCAACACCATGAAGGCTGCGCTGAATGCAGTTATCACGCTGGCCATCTACAAAGCCATCTCCAACTTGATCACGCCGAAGAAAAACCAGGTTGTGGGCAAAAAATAACATGAAGGAAAGCTCCCTATGATTGAATTCAAGGACGTTCGGTTTACGTACGATGGCGCCAACTGGGCAATAAACGGCGTAACGACAAGCATCCAGCCAGGCGAATTCGTGTGCATCCTGGGCGGAAACGGTAGCGGAAAATCGACGCTTGCCAAGCATATCAACGCGCTGCTCATTCCCGATGAAGGCGAAGTGCGCGTGGGCGAATGGAGCACCGCCGACGAAGACGCGCGCTACCTTATTCGCAGCACAGCCGGCATGGTGTTCCAAAACCCCGACGACCAGATTGTGGCAACGCTTGTGGAAAACGATGTGGCGTTCGGCCCTGAAAACCTGGGCGTTCCCACCGATGAGCTGCGCGAACGTATAACGGCTTCCCTGAAGGCGGTTGGCCTTTCGGGCTTCGAGAAGGCCGAAACCACCGCGCTTTCCGGCGGCCAAAAGCAACGCGTGGCCATTGCCGGCGTGCTTGCCATGAAACCGCGCGTCCTGATTCTTGACGAAGCATCGGCCATGATCGACCCCCGTGGTCGAGCAGGGCTGATGCGCACCGTGCGCGAGCTGAACGGCAAAGGCTTCACTATTATCATGATCACTCACTTCATGGAAGAAGCGGCCGCGGCCCAGCGCATTCTGGTTATGGAAGCTGGCCGCATTTGCATGGACGGCACACCGAACGAAGTGCTCAAGCGCGCCGATGAACTGCGCCACTTGCACCTGGACGTGCCGTTTTCTGTGCAGTTTTCGCTTGCCTGCCAAGACGCGGGCCTTCCCGTTACCACCACCCTTGACGCGCAAACATTGGAGGACGAACTATGCAGCTTGCTTTTGACCAGGTAAGTTTCACCTACGATGCCTCGCTGGCGCACGAGGAAAAGAAGCGTGCGAAGAAAGCGGCAAAACAGCGCGACGCGGCAAGCAATGCGAACGCCGAAGCTGCCGGGGCCGGAGCCGGAGCCTGCGCCCATGCCAGCATTGCCGGCGTTGCAGGAACCGCAGATGCCGCAGATGCCGTCGGAGCCGCACCTTCCCGTACCGCGTATGCCGACTGGGGCAACAGCCCCGACAACCGGTGGGCGCTGCAAAACATCAGCTTCACCGTGAACGAGGGTGATTTCCTGGGTATTGCCGGGCATACCGGCAGCGGAAAATCAACGTTGCTGCAGCACATGAATGGCTTGCTTGCCCCCACGCGCGGACGCGTGACGCTTGACGGGACGGACCTGGCCGATAAAGCCGCGCGCAAAAGTTGCCGCAACGCCGTGGGCGTGGTGTTTCAATACCCCGAGCGCCAGCTGTTCGCCGCCACCGTGTACGACGATGTTGCTTTCGGCCCACGCAACTTGAAGCTTGACGATGCCGAGGTGGACTGCCGCGTTCGCGCATCGCTGGAGTCCGTGGGGCTTTCCTGCGATGAGATGGGCAACGCAAGCCCGTTCGAGCTGTCGGGCGGCCAGCAGCGTCGCGTGGCCTTCGCGGGCGTTTTGGCCATGAACCCCCAGGTCCTGGTGCTTGACGAGCCCACTGCCGGCCTTGACCCCGAAGCGAAAGCAATGTTTCTGCAGCTTATCGACACGCTGCACGCCCAGGGTATGACGGTGGTCATGGTGTCGCACAACATGGACGACTTGGCACGTTTCTGCAACCGCATCATTGTACTGAACCAAGGCCAGCTTGTTTTGGAAGGAACGCCTGAGCAGGTGTTTTCTCACGAAGAAGAGCTGCATGCCATAGGGCTTGATATTCCCACCGCACAGCACCTGGCGAATAACTTGCGGGCGCGCGGCGTGAACCTTCCCTCAAGGCTCTTCTTTGACGCGCGGGACTTGGCAAATGCGTGCGCAGCGCTGTATGCGCAAGGCTCGCAAACGAGCAAGGCGCAAAGCAGCGCACAGCCTAGTGCGCAGGCTACTTTGCAATCTGGCGCCCCGACCCCCAAAGCGCAGCAGGAGGCACCGCAGTCATGAGTTCCCCTACCGCCCTGATATTCGGACGCTACGTTCCCGGAGCCAGCATAGTGCACGCCCTGGATGCGCGCTGCAAGCTTACGCTGCTGCTGGTGTTCATTGCCGCAAACGTCATTACAACCACGCCGGTTGCCGTTGTCTTGTGCGCCGCATTCGTGATAGCTGCGTATTGTGCCGCCCGCATTTCCGCGCGCACGGCTTTTACCTGCGTGGGACCGCTTTTGATCATTGTTGTTTTCACTGCTATCGCGAACCTGTTTTTCGTGCAAGGCGGCGCCACACTTTGGAGCGCAGGACCGATTGCCATCACCGAAAACGGCCTGTACCAGGCAATTCTCATGTCGTTTCGTTTGACCATCTTGCTGTTTGGCGCGTGTTTGGTCACCATGACCACCACCGCACTTGACATCACGGATGCCTTCGAAAGCATGCTGGCACCTTTCGCACGCTTCGGACTGCCCGCCCATGAGCTTGCCATGATTGCCGGCATCGCACTGCGCTTTTTGCCGCAGTTCGCCACCGAATTCGTGAGTACGCGCAACTCCCAGATAAGCAGGGGCGCTTCGTTTTCGGAAGGCTCGCTGAAAGAGCGCGCTCACGCCTTCAGTGCGCTGTTCGTGCCACTGTTCGCCAGCGTTTTTCGCCATGCCGACACGCTGGCAGCGGGAATGGATGCTCGCTGCTACCACGGCGGCGTAGGGCGCACTCACCTGCACGAGCACGCATTCCATGCACGCGACGCCGTTGCCAGCGCCATAACGCTGCTGCTTCTCGCAGCCGCCATTGTTTGCAAAGTTATGGGATGGTAGGTGAATAGTGACGAAAATGTTGACAAAAGGTGGGGTAATTTGTCAACAACGCGGGTAGGAGCGGGATTATTCGAAGTCGTACAGCGCTTGGGTAGCCTGGCGGAAGTCCTCGTAAACCTCCTGAGCAATGCCCTCGTCGTCAACAAATTCGAATGCTTCCGGCTGATCTTCTTCATCAACCGCGGTCACTTCCATAATGACCAGCTCGCCCGACGAACCCACGGGCTCATCGTCGCTTACCGGGAAAAAGAAACCGTAATGGCGCCCACCGTGCAGAATCAATCCAAGAAACTCCAGATCGACTAAATCGCCTTTTTCATCCTCAAAGGTATAGACCATACCCTCTTCGATGGGCGGACAAAAATTCGGCGCGCTTCCCTGACGCATACGAGTTCCTTTCCTCGGAAAACCACTACGCGAACAGGGTACCACAGCCGCCGCCGGTTACAATCAACTATAATCGGCAAGAGCGATTCCCCTGCAAGAATAACACGCAGCAGAAGCGCTCCCCGAAACGAGCATCCGCACGACCAGCTGTTACAAACTTGCAAACATCACCACGCCTTCATGTGGTATAACTGCGGAAACCCCCCTACAAAAGAAGAAGGGCCCACCCATGACCACGTATTTCGCACCCGTTGAAACCGATGAGCAAACACACCAGCTGGCAAACATGGCAACCGCCATTTGGAATGAATATTGGCCGGCAATCATCGGGCAAGAGCAAACAACTTACATGATCGAGCGCTTCCAATCCTACGAACCCATCGCGCGTGATATGGCGGAACACCATTACGAATACTGGTTTGTAGTGGCGGATAAAGGCGAAGCCACCGAGCGCGTCGTGGGCTTTACGGGCGGGCACAACGAACCCGAAACGAACCGCTTCTTCATCTCGAAAATCTACCTACTTGCACAAGAGCGCGGCAAGCATTTCGCAAGCGACGTTATTGCGTTCTATAACAACTTGTGCTTGCAACGCGGATTTACCGCAATGTATCTTACGGTAAATAAACGCAATGAGCTGGGTATTCGCGCGTATCAAGGAAAGGGGTTCGAAACCATCGATGCCGTGGAAACCGACATCGGGCACGGCTTTATCATGGACGACTTCATTATGGAGCGCCGCGCGCAGCAATAGCGGCGAACCAAGCCACACACCGTGAGACATACCAGCGTGGCGGAACAAGGCTGAGCCGAACTGCTGAGCCTGGATAAGTTGAGCGAATCCCAGCCAAGAAGAAGCATTATCCGGGCGAAGTCGTGAGGTGAACGCCTTGTGCCGCCACGCGAACAACTACCGTCAAAACAGCGCCGCAGTCCCCAGCGCAAACACAAAAAGGCGCTTGGCCAGCTGGCCAAGCGCCCCATGATTCAATCCTTATACAAACCCGTACAGTCCGCAGATAAGCGGCAAGCACACCGACGTTAGAACAACCAGGAACAACGTAGGGATAATGCCTGCCTTCGCGTATTGCCCCATGGTGTAATAGCCCGTGGAATACGTAAGCACCGGCACGCAGTCAAGCGGCAGAATGTAGCCCACAGACGCTTCCCACGCCACCACCATAAGCATGGCATACATAGGAATGCCGAAATCCATGGCAATAGTTCCCAAAGGGAACGCCAGAATACCTGCAACCGCCGGACCAACGGGAACCACGTTATGCATAATGGCGCCAATAAGCGATGCCACCAGCATCAAGATAAGCGGCACCTTCATGAAATCGGGCGTAACAGCCATAATGGTTTCTACGATCCAATTGCCCGCACCCGTGGTCACCACGAAATGGCCTGCGGAAATAACGCACATGATAAGCAAGATGATATCCCAGTTCATACGCTTGAGCAGGCTCTTGAAATCAAGTGGATTCCAACCGGGAATGCTTAAAAGCACCATAGCCACAATGGCAATTTCCGCTGTGTTCAAAAACGTGAGCCACGAGCTTGCAATCCAGAAGATCAGTGCGGCGGCAATAACGCCAACCGTCTTCCACTCGCACGGCTGCATCTTGGGCAAGTCCGAAACTTCACGCATGGTCTCGTCAACCGCATGCTGTGAAATAGGCTCGGGCTTGAACCATACGCACAAGAAAAGCCAGCTGGCAATTAGAAGAACAATCGCAAACGGTGCGCCGATCATCATCCACTCAACAAAGCTCATTTCCACGCCGAACAAGCTGGAAAACAAGCTTACCGTTAACACGTTGCAACCGTTGCCCGCCATACACGCCATGCCGCCGGCATACGACGCATACGGAATGGCAATCATCATGGCCGCGCCTAAACGCGATGTTCCGCGTTCTGTTCCGTTGAGTTCCAGCAAGCGCTTACCCACAGAAATGAACACACCGCATGCGGCAACATCGCTCATAACCAGGGACAACAATGCGCACGCACACATGAAGCCCAAAATGACTTTGCGGCTATCATTGCCCGCCCAGCGCAGCACCAAGCCGCATACACGCGTGGGAATTGTGGTGGCATCAAGGGCAACCGTGAACGCAAACGTGCCCATAAGGAAGAAGACGGTCGAACCAATGGAATTGACATACGCGTCGTTGAACGTGCAGACGCCC
>CAKUDT010000039.1 GCA_934645125.1 uncultured Eggerthellaceae bacterium | reverse complement strand
AGTCTTCCGGTTTGCGACGCCGAAGAACAGCAAGCCCCGCACCATCGCTCCCGCTCCTACGGTCTTCCAGGTGCTGACGAAGCGCACGGCCGTTTTTATTCATGCAGCTCCAATGGCAGTCCATCCGGGTCAAAGAAGAACGTCATTTTCTTTCCGGTATAATCGTCGGTTCGGATAAGCTCGCACTGGATGCCCATCTCCGCCAGCGCTTTTACCTCGGCCTCGATGTTTTCCACGTGGAAGGCAAGGTGGCGAAGGCCGCAGGCCTCCGGGCGGCTGGGGCGCTTGGGTGGATTTTCCTCTGCGAAAATTTCCAGCTCGGTGTGCTCGTTCACCCGCAGGTCCAGCTTCCAGTCCCGCCGTGCCGGGCGATAATTTTCCCGGATGACCTCAAAGCCCAGCTGCTGAACATAAAAGTGCTTGGCAGCTTCATAGTCGGACACGATAATGGCAATATGGTGAATGGACGATAAGTTCATCTGGAGTCCTCCGTTTTCGGAATATTTTGAAATAAAAATAACCCCGACTGCTTTTGCAATCGGGGTTATTTGGTGCGGGAAACAGGACTTGAAGTCGGAGACGGCTGTAAATAGTGTGCATTTCTGTATAATCCGGTTTAATTCTAAAGCCAATTAACACAAAAACAGTAAATATCATGCACTCTGATAAAACCCTGATTGGGGTGGAGGTTGGGGTGGAAACCAACACCTGGAGATGATCTGCTGAGATGCGCTGTTTGACTGGTGCAGAAGCAAACACACATCAAAAAGCGAAGCGAAGGAGGTCATCATCATGACAAATCTGAAAAAGGAAATCATCGAGAACGGCATTCATTATACGCTTCATGGAGACTATTATTTCCCCGATCTGGATCTCCCTGAAGGTTCCAGACAATCCATCGGCCACTACGGCAGGATGCGGAAAGCTTACCTGGAAGAGCATCGTCCCGGCCTATACACTCGTCTGATTCTGTCCGGCAAGTTGTATGAGCATTTGGCAGAAACTGACCAGGTCTGCCGGGATCGCATGAAACGGATGATCGCCCAGATGGCTGAAGCTGAAGGCATCAATGAAAAGCTGAAAGCATCAGATCAGTTGGGGTGGATTTCTCGGATGAGTAGCATCCGGCACCGGGTTGAAGAAATCGTACTTGATGAATTGGTTTTTAGCTGAGTTCGTATCGCCGCCTCTTCAGGGGCGGCTTTTTTCATGGGCTACACCAACTTGCTATCAACTTGCAACTAAGTTGCAAGTTAGTTGCAAGTTGGACAGCAAGCTTCAGCTGTTCTCTGCTGGAGATGGACCAGCAAACCATTTTGCAGCGCTTGTATTACCACGGAAATAAGCTCGATTCTCATTGCGTAATTCCCTAAGCAATACCTGGATCTGACTTCGATTATGCCCAGGAAGAACCTGCTGTAATTCTCTTAGCGGTGCTCCCTCCGGACCTTTCTCCCGCATGTGCTTCAGCAGCAGTTCTTTATTTGTCTCACGATCCAGGCCGACAATCCTTGTGTGAACGCCGGATTTGCCAACAGCACTGTATAAGCTGCGTGAAAGAACATACTTGCTCCGGCCAATATGCTCCACGATCCCCATTTCTGTCAAGTGCTTCAGCCGATCTTGCATATGGCTGTCGAGAGGCATGTCATGATACAGAGCATTGATCGTCAGAAAATCAGCAGTAGTGAGCGTGTCGAGCCGTTCATTTCCTATCCGATTGATTACCGATAGCATCTGCTTGTCGATCACCAGGCCATTCAGAGCCAGGCTGACAAAAGTGTCATCTGTCCCGGCAAAATCCGGCAGCGGCTTGGCTTCTTTCACGCTGGTTTCGTAGATAATGTTCATACCCTGACCGGACCGTTCCACCAGACCGCATAGAGCCAGGATCTCTGCGATTCGGCGGTTGCGGGGGATTTGTCGATCCAGGATGTTGTCAAGAGAAATGCCATTTGGCAAGCCGCCGGGGCTTTCGATCACAAGTCTGTCCGGGAATTGCCGAATAAATACGCTTCCGGCCAGCTGATAGTTTCGATGGCTGACAGCGTTCAGGATTGCTTCTCTGACAACGCTTTCGTTGAACGTTGGGATATCAAAGATAAAGAAGCCTTCCTGATAATGCTGAATGTCATTGCGCAAATTCACCAGTTCCCACAGACGATTGAAGCAAGCAAAGAAGCCGACCTCGAACTCTTCCCGCCGGTTGGCCGGTCCAGAAGCGTTGGAAGAGCGGTACTCAAAAACGATTTCTGCCTGGGGCAGAAGCCTTCCAAGCGCCTCCCTTTTTCCGAACAGAATAAGCGCGGCGTAGGTGATGCCTTCGTTTGTGATGGCTTCGCAGTCATGCAGCAGCTGTTCTGCAGACATGTTGGCATAGCGTTTATTGCCGCTTTTTCCGATCCATTTTTCACGGAATGCATCGATGGCGGTTTCATCAAGATCAGAGATTTTTGCTTTCTCGCAGATACTGCCGGAGAAGTCAAATCCAGTCTCCTCGTAAATTCGACGCCGGATATTTTCGGGCATAGGAATCAGGCTGTCCCCTTCATACCACCAGGCAATACCGTCAACCTGAACAGGCAGACCCATAGGGCGGCTCGTCACGCTAAATACAAGAACCCGTTTACCTTCGGGATCTTTAAGAATCTGAAAGTCCACCATGACTTTCAGTTTGTCGATCAGTCCTTTCCGTGTACGCTCGGGCTGGTCAAATGCCTCGCTGCCGACGACCTTGCGGGGGCGTTTGTCTGTAATGCCAAGAACCAGCATACCACCACCACAGTTGGCAAGAGCGCAGCAAATCTGGGCCGCTTCATCAGAATCAAAGCGCCGTTTTGCCTCTTTGAACTGATAGTGCTCTCCTTCCTTAGCATTCAGTAAATGATCAATCGTTACTCTACTGTTTAACATGATAGTACTCCTTTTTCATAATCAATGCATACATACAATCCTTTTCCAATATACAAATAGAATCTTGGTTATTTCTGAGAAAACTCAGCAAGCATCTTTTCAAACACAATTCTATCATCCTTGTAATAGCTAATAATGTACTGACGCCTTTCAGCGTAAAAATCTCCATACCTTTCTTTTGCATTTCCTGTCTCTCTTCGCAATTCTTGCATAAGCCAAATTAGGGTTAATCCTTTTTCTTTTAGCTTTTGCATAAGACAACCCTTACCCACAAGGACGAATTCTTGAGATGTTCTCCATCTTTCGCCAACTTTGGAATACTCAGCAACAATATTACAATTATTATAATATTGATACCCATTTGTATCTGTGATTCCTAAGAGAGTTCGCAGTGTAGCTGATGGCATATAATAGTGAATATCGCCATATTCCTGAGAACTGTAGGAGCATTTATCAATAGCAGATTGAGTATCTTTACATTCTTCTTTGCACCAGTTCTCAAAAGTTGGTTGCATAACATTTCAAATGACTTTTCGGAGGATTGACCATATGTTTGAAATCTTTCCCAATTCATCGTTTTCCTCCTTAATAATCAGGTGGGCAATTAGCGTGATACATCAGGGACCAAGCAAGTGATTCTCTTGTATAGGTCTTCAAGCCTTACATCTTTATCATTTTTCAGCTCACATTCCCATACTACAAACACGCGGTACCCCATATCTTGAAGCTTCTGCTGATTCACTTTGTCACGTTCAACATTTCTGAGTAGCTTCGGCCGCCAATAAGAAGTATTGGAAGACGGAATTCTGGCATATTTGCATCCTTCATGCATATGCCAGAAACAGCCGTTGATAAATACAGCCGCTTTGTATTTTTCAAACACAAGATCAGGCTTGCCTGGGAGGCGCTTTACATGCTTGCGGTATCTCAAGTTTCTTCCGTGAAGATAATGTCCTACCATTATTTCAAGCTGTGTATCCTCACTGTGGATCTGGGACATGTTATAACTGCGCTGCTCTGGAGTATGATTGTCAGTTGACTCCATCTTTTCCGGCGGCTTGCTTGTTGTAAGTAGCTTGATGATATGATCAGCAATGGCTTTTGCGAGCATAGGAGGAACCGCGTTGCCAACTTGCTGGTACTGAGCATCCTTCGTCCCTATAAACTCAAAGCTGTCAGGGAAGCTCTGAAGTCTTGCTGCTTCGCGGACAGAAAGCGCACGGTTTAAGACGGGATGAATCCACATGGATTTTCGGACGTTAACCACTGTCCCGGAAGGTTCATTGTATTTTAACCTTAGGTAAATTGTATTCTGCGTTCTGGCAGCGTTTGTATAAGTGGATTTTAAGCTTTCATCAAGAGCATGAAAATTCTGCCCCTGCTGGAGTGCCTTGAACCGTTCCATAGCAACATCACGGGTTTCTGTGCTAATATGATTCGGCAGCCATTCTGAATCTCTCAGTTTTTGGCCCACGGGCTTGCGTTCCGAATCAAACTCAAAAGGATAAGGTGCAAGCGATACGGGAGCAGCATCCTTCTCATAGCTGACCGGCACATTTTCTAAATCAGCAATAGCATCAAACACTGTCTGATACTCTGATTCGTTCGTTATAAGGCGTGCAGGAAGACATACGTCTTTTTCCCGGCACAGATCCTTGCGAATGCCAATCAGGATAAAGCGTTCGCGTTTTTGAGGAACGCCAAATTCTACTGCACGCAGAATGTCTTTTGCCAGATAGTATCCATCCTTGTCTCCATCTAATACTACTGAAAGATAATCTGAGACAGCGCACGATTCTACTTTTGCCGCCAATCCTTGATCAGAGTTTGCAATCAATTCACTTACAGAAATTTTGTTGTCTCTGATCTCTTTGAGCCATTGCAGCATTTGCTGAAAATGGTTGATAAATGAAATGGCTGAAAGAAACTCCTCACTGATAGCATCTACAGCAAAATAAGTTTCAATTCCCTGCACTAAATTATTATACTCAGATTGAACGGCGGTGGGCACCTCTGCAATATCAAGAAGCTCCTGTTGCCATGAATGCAGCTGCTTCTTATATTTCTGCAAAGCTTTCAAAAGCTTTTTGCGGTTCTTCAGCTGCCTATTAAGAATTCTGATACACATAAACTCAGAATCAGTCCAACGGAGCTGATCCTGACGGTCTGTGGATTCAGCAATCTCTCTGATCCCTTCACACATGATTTTTCCAGGGAAAAGATGGATCTGATCCTTTCGGAACGGAATACTGTATTTCTCGCGCATTTCCTTGTCAGCTTCTTCATAATAGAAACGATGAACATCTGACTTTAGAGCTCCAACATTTTCCATTACAAATGCCTTTGGCTGCAGATCAAGGATGGCGCGGATGTATTCTTTGACTAACTTATTATTCAGGCTTATTGCCTGATTATGCTGCCGATTCGCATTGGAAAAACCCTGGCAAGGAGGGCCGCCAATCACCACATCAATAGACCCATGCCGTTCTTTCAGCGCTTTATAATCGGCTCCTATGACATCCTCATACATGGCAACATAAGGGAAATTATGAGAGTATGTCTTTCGCGCATTTGCGTTTTTTTCAAAAGCAGCTTTTATGACAAAGCCTGCTTGTTCAAAGCCTTTGCTCAGGCCTCCTGCTCCTGAGAAAAGATCAATCGCTGTAAAACTCATTACTCTTGCTCCTTGAATCCTTCAGATTTTGCCGCTTCTAACAGTTCCAGCAGCTTAACACACTGTACACTGTTGGGCAGTTTTTCCGGCAGACGAACAGCCAGCTTCAGCGCTGATGCGCTGCTTTCGTTCAGCAGCCTTTTGCTGGCCGCAAACTGAGCCAGCCGTCCCCAGAACAGCGCATCATGCTCCAGAACTCTTTTTTGATATTCCACTCCCGAATCAATGCGCTGAACTTTTCTGGCACTGCGTTCCTGCGATTTTTGAGCATCAGTGCTGCACAAACAGCTGTCAATTTCATCGGGCAATTTATAAGACATATGTGCAAGCACATACTTCCAGCATTCTTCCCTTTTGCACCACTGAGTCACGTTGACCACTTTGCGGTCTTCGCTGGTGATGAGAGAATATACGATCTCAGCTATGTGCAATAGCACAGAGCATAGAACATCAGGAACTGTCTGCCTGATCCAAATCATTGCTAAGTCGAGCTTCAGTCCGGCTTTTTGTTTGGAAAGCAGATGATGCAGTGAAGCGATAGAATAAGTGATTACATTAGCACGATAACCGCTTTCATACCAATGCTGCATAGGTATCGCTTTTTCAAGATAACGGTGCATGATTGTAAGCGCAACTGCTTCCTGATAGTATTTTTCGTTAAACTGCTCGTTATCTTCCTCCCAGGCAGCGTCTGTAATATTGGCAAACCGCATAAAGCATGTCTGCGCGCCGCAGCTCACAATATCAGGTCTGCCACGCCAAGTGACCATAACTTTTGCCAGGTCTGTTTTCGTAATAAGCTGATTTTTAGGATTCTGCATCTGAAACTGTTTTTTCTTTGCCGGTGTCAGGCGCATCTGTGCCTGCAGATACTGACCGCGGGCACGCTCATAAAACCAATGCGTTTCATACTGCGATCCATCGGATGCATTGGCAAACATACGGCGTGAAAACTGTTCCATCCGAATATGAAATGGAGAAGTAGCAAAGAAATCTGCATCACTGACTTTGTTCTGACTGTTGCTGGATTTTGATATGTTTCTTATCAGCTCTGTGGATTTATCAGCATCTGTTTCATCAATTTCTGTCAGCTTCATTTGAACAAATATGCTGCTCAAATCAGCTTTGTCGCGAAATCTCGCATTTGAAAGCGAAGCTGTAGTCTGACCCCCGTTTATTATTTGAAAATCTTTTACCTTAGTCACAAAACGCCCTTGAGGGGTATCAGCCAATTCTACATTCAGTGCGGTGGCAGAGATACCGTTATTAAAAGCAAAGAAACGATCAGGCTTGCTGAGAATCGTCTCTCTGATTTTTTTATTGACTGCTACCTTTGTTGACAGGAATGAACGGACATTTCCCTCGAGCAGAGCACTGCCATATTCATCATAGATATCAGCAAGAATCTTACCCGGAATAACACAGAGATAGCTGTGGAAGTCATCTGTTGAAGCATCAAACACAGGAAGACATGGGATGCCATGTGCAGTAAACTGACTGAAGTCAATTTCAATGCTCTGCCTGGCAAGATCAGAACTGCATATACGGAACAGACGCTCCAAGCTCCAAACCTGGCAGTCTGTTGGGATTGTGCCAATCAGCTGAGTCTCGACCGTCTTAATAGTTGCGCTTACAGAAGCATCGGTAAAAATATGATATTTGAATTTCCGGATTCTGTCTTTATATGTATGGATTATATCTGCTAAATCTGCACAGGGGGTGCTTGGCTCAATCACATCATGCAAGCTGCCATTGAGCGCAAGCTCGGCAAAGTATGACAGCCTTGTCAAGCATTGGCTGATTCCCGTTTTTGCCAGTATTCTGTCAGGATCTTCATCAAAATCAGCAATGATTAGATTCATTGCCATATCAAATTCATCGAGGATATATCCATCGACTCTGAATTTCCTGTTTCCACGGCCTGTTCCAGTATAAAAGGAGCCTTCAAAATCTGGCAAGACTTCAGCGTCAACCAGCTGCTGCGCAACATTTCTGACAAAGACAGCACATTTTCCTTCGCCTGTCGCAGCCGCTTCTGAACGGACACCTTCGAGAAAATCCTTTGCATATTCTTGAGCATCCATGGTTTTTCATTCCTTCCACGGTTCAATCGCCGCAATACTGAGATCATAGCGTGCACTGACGATTTCCGATGAAATACTTGATCTCAGAATTTTGGGGAAAGTGCTGTCTACGCGATATGAAGCAAAACTGGAAATCAAGTATTTTTGCGAAGCATACTCAGCTCTTGACAGGTAGCCTATTTGAAGCAGCTTTCTGTCAAAGGAAGATGCCGCCGCGAGACTGCTGCCTATAGTTTCCTTTGCTTCTTCAACAAGAGCATCCAGTGTAACACCATCCGAACGTTCTGGAGAGCATTTATCCGCTCTTACAATTCTAAGATGGCCAGCAATGCTGTCGTCAAGCTGCTCCAGTGAAGACACAGTAATGGTCTGAGATGCTGCCCCTGCTGTTTTAACTTCATACCATACGTCAGAAAACTCAAAATCCCGATCTGCTCCTTCTGGCCCAACCCATGCAGAAACAGCTTCGTCTGGTTTTTTACCCATACGGATAAGCTGAATGAGTGTATATAATTCCCCGATCAAGCCCAGCTGCTCAGAAGCAGAAAGCAGCGTTTTCCTCTGCTTTTCAAGCAGAAGATTCCATTGCATCCAGCGCTTTTCAATTAACTGAACACCTTCTGCTTCTGAAGAGCAAGATCTTGTGTACTCGATAATGTCACTGCAGAAAAACGCAAAAACATCCGACTGTTCTGACAGCAGCAAATCGAACGAAAGTGTCCACTTTTCGTCCTGTGGCCGCTGCCGCTGAGATACTTCTATAGAACGAGAAGACTGAAGCTGCTTAAAGCGTGCCCCAGCAATCAGCATCAGTGTCCTTCTGCCAACATCTGAGTATCCGACATACCAGTGCAAGGGGTGCGTGGCATCCACAAGCTGATATCCTCCGTTATACTGAGGAATTGCTCTCCAGCGCGCAACTAAATCATTCTGGGTCAGCATCAGTCATCATCCTCGTCAAAGTCCAGCCATCCGCGCAGTTCTACAACATTAACCATGTAAGTAGCCGTTGCTGTTTTGTCGCCCGTATCCGGGAAGCCGACACCCAAAGCAAACAAATGCTCTGGAATGGCAGCAGCATACTGAGGGTCCCCTTCAATATCTGGGCTGCCCGATTGAGGGTATGGAGAAATAATATGCAGCATAAGAAGCGGGGCACGTTCCTTTATCAGATATGCACTATCGGGATAGTGCCGTTTAGCGCCAGATTTCCTGCGAGGATTTGGCTTTTCGTCAAATCGCCTTTCAGCTTCTTTGATTTCCGCTTCGCTTAAGCCAACCTTTGTGCATCCAACAGTGCCAACTCTTACTTTTGTTCCGCTGATCAAAATGGATTTTTCGTCAACTTTGAGTTTTCTGTACTCGCTTGACG